>NZ_RZQA01000526.1:0-4596 GCF_004022915.1 Mesorhizobium sp. M7A.F.Ca.US.006.04.2.1 | reverse complement strand
GCTTGGCTTTTCGAGCTTCGAACGCCCTGAGCCCGCGAAGGGCCGGGCGGTGGACGATCCGCCCTGCCGGGTCCCCGCTGCTCCGCAGCGTCCCGGCGTTCGCCAGCCTTTCATCGTGCCCCTGGCACGATGAATTCGCTTCGCGAACCGGCCGCTCACCCCACAGGGGAGAAGGAAGAAAGAACTCACTCCGCCGGCCGGTCCGCCGGATAGGGCGTCTTGACCAGGATCGCTATGCCGATCCCGAGGAACAGCACGATCACCGCCATGCCGAGCCGTGCCGAGCCGCTGGCCAAGGTGACGGACGCGACCATGAACGGCGCCAGGAAACTGGTCGCCCGTCCGGCCAGCGCATAAATGCCGAAATAGCGGCCGGATTCTGCCGCCGTGACGCTGCGCGCCATGTAGGATCGCGACGACGCCTGCACCGGCCCGAAAGCCACACCGATCAACAGGCCGAAGAAGATGTAGGCCTTTTCCGCTGCGGTGCCGAACAGGCCGCCACTGTCCGGTCCAGGCATCATCCAGAGGCCGAACAAAGTATAGCCCGGTCCGGTCGAGACGATGCCGATCGTGGCGATGCTGAGCAGGACCAGCGAGATCATGACGATGGTTTTTGAGCCAAGCGCCGTGTCGAGACGGGCCGCAACCAGGCAGCCGAAGATGGCGACGACGTTGAGAATGATGCCGAAAATACCGATTTCGGTGATCGACCAGTGGAACATCGCTGCTGCGAAAGTGCCCCCCAGCGCCAGCACCGCATTGACACCGTCCTGATAGATCATGCGGGCGACCAGGAAGCGGAAGATGCCGCTGCGCTTGCGCACCTCGCCCAGCGTCACTTTCAGCTCCGCCAACCCCTCTCGCACCGCAGGGCCGATCGGCAGGCCCTTGATGGCATCGGGGGTGAAAAAGAACATCGGCAGGATGAACAGGAAGTACCAGCCGGCTGACAAAGGCCCGGTTGCGCGCGCGTCCTCGCCGAGCTTCGGGTCGAGCCCAAAGAGCGGGTCGGTGCCGATGATCGTCTTGCCGGTCTCCGGCGAACCGGCCAAGCAAGCGACGACGAAGATCAGCGCGATCATGCCGCCGAGATAACCAAGGCCCCAGGCCATGTTGGAGATTCGGCCGATCTCGCTCTTCGGCACCAGGCGCGGCATCATCGAATCGTTGAACACGGTCGAAAACTCGGCCGCGACCGACGCCAGCGAAAAGAACAGCACGACCAGGAAAAGGTTCGAACCGGGGGCCGCGAACCAAAGCATGCAAAGGCAGGTGACCTTGACCGCGGCAAAGAATGCGATCCAGGGCTTGCGCGGGCCGGTCTGGTCGGCAATCGAGCCGAGGATGGGCGACAGCACGGCGATGACAAGACCTGCCGCGGCAATGCCGTAGCCCCAGGCCGCCTGGCCGGTCTCCGGATCGCTCGCCATGCGCGAGACGAAGTAAGGTCCGAAGATGAAGGTCGTCACGACCGTGAAGAACGGCTGCGCCGCCCAGTCGAACAGCATCCATCCCCAGATGCCGCGCCCGGACGCACGCTGCACTGTCTCTACCGTCATCATGATCCCTCGGCACCGGTTCCGTGTCGGGCGCCATGTCTGCATGTTTCATGCGCTCATGCAATGAACGAAGCTCGGTGCCGTACCCTTGACGTTGCCGGGCGTTCACTGTTCGAAAGCCATGCAACCGGCTTTCGTCCGCTACGCGAACCAAGCCCGTATTTTTCTCGTGGGGGAAGCCGGACCGTAGGTCCGGCGCCGTCCTCCACCCCCTGCTTCGCAACGATTGTCGCCGGCGTGGATCTCTTGATTATTAAGTTGACTCTTTTTGTCCGCTTTGACTAATTGCGCTCGCGCAGGGCCGGAACGGTGACCGGCCGAACTGCTCGAAATTGGTCTGACAGGGAATAAGAGATGACGATTGGTCGACAGGCATTGCTGCGCATTCAGGCAAGGCGATTGATTGCGAGCAGTGCCTTGATAGCGGCATCTTTTGGAATGGTGGGGACCGGCCGGGCCCAGGACGTTTCGCCGGACGATGCAACTCAACTGGAAACGATCGTCGTCACCGGCAAGTCGGACCGCGTTGGCGGGCCCGATCAAACGATCGTCGCCAAGGATACGGCGACCGCCACCAAGACCGATACGCCGATCGTCGACGTTCCCGCCTCGGTTTCAGTTGTAACCCAAAAGGAACTGGAGGCGCGCCATATCGAAAGCCTCCAGCAGGCCGTGGCCTACACATCTAGCGTCCTCACCGACGAGTTCGGCAACGATGACCGATACGACTATATTCGCATCCGCGGTTTCGACCAGACATCGCTCGGTACCTATCGCGACGGCCTGACGGCGCGCATCCCAGCCTGGTTCACGGCCAGCCGTCTCGAACCTTACGGACTTCAGCGCGTGGAGGTCCTGAAGGGATCGACATCGACGCTTTTTGGTCTCAACGGCCCTGGCGGATTGGTGAACGCCATTACCAAGCGGCCGCTGGACCAGAAGCAGGGGGAGATTTACACGTCCTATGGCGACGGCACCAAGGAGATTGGCGTTGATTTTGGCGGGCCGATCGACGCCGATGGCGTGTGGACCTATCGGCTTACCGGGCTGGCCAAGGATAGCGATCAAGGATGGGATTATTCCAACGACGACCGGCTTTACATCGCACCCGCGTTGACCATCAAGCCCGAGGAAGGAACCTCGCTCACCATCCTGACTGACTATTACAAGCGAGATGGCACAGGCGCACGCGGCACCCCCGCCGGCGCCAATATCGACATCGGCACCTTCCTGGGCGAGCCGGATTTCAACCGCTTCAACACCGAGCAGGTCGATATCGGCTACCAGTTCGAACATCAATTCAACGAGAATCTCACCTTCCGCTCCAATGCCCGCTACACGCATTTGAGCCTCGACTACGCCGAGGTCTACGGCGCGTCGCTTGACCCCACGGCGGACCGCACGGCATTTTCCGTCGGCGGCCTGTCCAACCGCTATGCCTTCGACAATCAGTTGCAATACGATACGGGCTGGGACCGGGTCGACAGCAAGACGCTTGTCGGCGTCGACTACGCCAACGACAACACCCGCGAAAACATCCTCTTCGGCACCGCGGGTCCCATCGACATCGACAACCCGACCTATTGCGGTCTATCCTGCATCAACCTCGGCCCCTACGTGAACTGGCGGGTCAAGCAACAGGCGGTCGGTGTCTATGCCCAGGAGCAATTGACGTTTGACGACCGCTGGATCGTCACCCTGGGCGGGCGCTGGGACCGCGTGCAGACGACTGCTGATTATCTCGACCTGGGAACGCAGGACGACGACACCGCATCGGCCTTCACCAAGCGCGCCGGCCTGACCTACAAATTCACCCCGAACCTCGCGGTCTACGCCAACTATTCGGAAAGCTTCCAGCCGCTCGTGTCGCCAAGCGCCAACGGGTATGCGGTCTCGGGCTCGTTGAAGCCTCAGGAGGGCAAACAGTATGAGGCAGGCATCAAGTACAAGCCCGACGGCTTCGACGGCCTGTTCACAGCCGCGGTCTTCGACCTTACCCAAACCAATGTTCCGACCTATGTCACGCCTGTTGTCCAGCAGCAGATCGGCAAGGTTGGCGTCCGCGGCATCGAACTCGAGGGCAAGGCCGCCATCGCGGAAAACCTGAACCTGACGCTTGCCTATTCCTACTGGGATGCCGAGATCCTGGAAGACGGCATTGGCGGGAATGCCGGCAATCGGCCGCAGCGCGTTCCTCGCCACCTGGCGTCAGCCTGGGTCGACTACACGCTTCCCGAGGAAGGACCGCGTGGCGACCTGACCATCGGCGGTGGCGTGCGCTATATCGGACAAACCTACGGGGATGACGCGAACACCATTTCGATTGGCGGCTACGCACTGGTGGATGCGGCGATTAGCTACAAGATGACCAAGGACGTGACGTTGGCCTTGAACGCAACGAACCTGTTCGACCGGAAGTATCTGACAACCAGCTATTACGGGACCGAATTCTACGGCGACCGGCTGAAAATCGTCGGCACCCTCAAACATTCCTGGTGAGCTTGCTGAACGCCAAG
This sequence comes from Mesorhizobium sp. M7A.F.Ca.US.006.04.2.1, assembly GCF_004022915.1. Lineage (NCBI taxonomy): Bacteria > Pseudomonadati > Pseudomonadota > Alphaproteobacteria > Hyphomicrobiales > Phyllobacteriaceae > Mesorhizobium > Mesorhizobium sp. M7A.F.Ca.US.006.04.2.1. The sequence continues at coordinate 518 of NZ_RZQA01000526.1, read as the reverse complement.
CGCCGACAACATTGGAAAAGGCGCCACACGCACCCGACAATGCGTGTGGCAATCATCGACGGTTCACATCCCCGTCAGATCGCTCATCAGCCCCGACGCCACCGACAGCCGCGACACGGTGATGTCGCCGCCCTCGGTCAACGCCTGCAGCCGCTCGCGGATGCGCGCCACCCGCTCGCCGCCGGCGTCCAGCCAGGCAGCCACCGGATCGGCCGTCTTGGCGTGGCCGGTGAGCGCCGCCACCGCGATGCCGCGCCGTGCCGCATCGATCGTGTCGGTGGCGCGCGAAAGCGCCAGCTGATCGTAGTAGTCCGATGGCGTGATCGAGCGTGCGGCGTCCTCGACACGCGGAATGCGGAAGGCATCGCTGACGGCGAAGAACGCCTTGGCCGCGGCGACGATATCGGCGCCGGCGGTGCGCGCCGTCAGCGCGATGTCGGGGATGAGTTCCGCCACCTCGCTCAGTGCCAGCTGCCCGGCCAAGCTTTCCGGCGCGCCGGCCTTGAACAGCCCATGCC
>NZ_RZQA01000525.1:0-4600 GCF_004022915.1 Mesorhizobium sp. M7A.F.Ca.US.006.04.2.1 | reverse complement strand
CTGCTGGCGGTAACGATGCCGCCAGCACAGGCCGCGGCACTGCTGCTGATCCCGTCGCTGGTTACCAACTTCTGGCAATTGCTGACCGGCCCGTCCTTCGGCCGGCTGTGCAAGCGGCTGTGGACGATGATGGCCGGCGTGATGCTCGGCACCGTTGCCGGCGCCGGCCTGCTGACCGGCACGCACTCTGGCGTTGCCTCGGCCGGGCTCGGTGCGGCGCTGGTGCTTTACGCCATTCTCGGCCTGCTCAAGCTTGGCTTCACCACGCCGGCGCGCGGCGAAGCCTTGATGTCACCGCTGGTCGGGGTGGCGACCGGGCTGGTCACCGGCGCCACCGGCGTCTTCGTCATCCCGGCGGTGCCCTATCTGCAGTCGCTGCGGCTGGAGAAAGAAGACCTGATCCAGGCGCTCGGCCTGTCCTTCACCGTGTCGACGGCGGCGCTCGCCATCGGGTTGTTCAGGACCGGCGCCCTGGCGTCGCCGAGTGCGCAAATGGTCGGTTCGGTCGCAGCCCTTGTGCCGGCGCTGGCCGGCATGTTCGCCGGCCAGGCGCTGCGCCAGAAGATGAGTGTCGAGACCTTCCGCAAAGTGTTCTTCGCGGGGTTGCTGGCGCTTGGGGTCTATCTCGTGGGGGAGTTGGTGTTCTAGGCGCCGGACTTCCCCAGAGCACTGGCAGGAAGTCGTCAGCCAATGCTTTCGCTGAGATCAGCGAGCGTGACCATGAGTGTCAACGGCTCGACCGGCGAGGGCTCGAACCCGATGGTGATGTAGAAAGCTCGGGCATCGTCGGAAATCGCATGCACCACTATGCCTTTGATGCCCAGTATTTCAGCAGCCTGGAGAATTCGTAGACCGGCATCCCTTACCAGCGCCCGCCCGATGCCCCGACCGTGATAGGCTTGGTCTACGGCCAACCTGCCTTGCACTGCGACGGGGATCGGATCGGGCATGTCGCGCCGGAAACGGCTGGAAGCTTCGACCATTTTCACGGCGCCGCTGGCAACGGCATAGTAGCCAATCACACGGTTGCCTTTGCAAGTCACATAGGTCCGGGATGCACCGCCCGCTTGATTGGTGCGAGCACGTTTTTTCAACCAATCGTCGAGCGCTGTAATGCCCGACGAAAATTCCCCGAGTTCGTGATGATCCGCGAGTGGAACCGGGACCGACAGCGTCACGCAGCTTCCCACGGAGCCTTTGTCGTCATCGTGCGGCGCAATCGGTCGTTGGGCTGCGGCGGCGCGTCGAGGCGTGCCAGAAACGCAGCGTAGACATCCGGTTCGACGGTAAACACGAGACGGTTGAGCAACGCTTCCTCAGCGGCGCGTTGCGAGGCTTCAAGCATGAAGTCGGTGCGATTCTTACCGAGCAATTCGGCTGCGCGGTCGATCAGATTGCGAACTTCCGGCTTGACGCGGATGTTGAGCGGAACGCTCTTCGGCACCGGATGATGTGACGTTGGCATGGACGGCTCCTTCGTCGCGCATATCTAGCACAGCGTAACGACATTGTCATTACCCGGTTCGATGGAGCATGCGATCCGTAGTAGCCCTAGCGCACGACCAGCACCGGGATCTCCGTGTAGGACAGCACTTCCGCCGTCTGGCTGCCGAGGAGCAGCTTGCCCAGCCCGCGGCGGCCGTGCGAAGCCATGACGATCAGGTCGCAGCCCAGGGCCTGCGACAGTTCCAGAATGGCTTCGGCGGGCCGCTTGTCCTCGACATGCACGACCTCCGCCGAGACGCCGGCGGCGTCGGCCGATGCCTTGCACCTGTCGAGAACTTCCTTGGCGTATTTGCGCGCCTCTTCCTGATAGGCGGCCAGTTCATCGCCGGCGGCGTAGCCGGCCATGGCGCCGCCCCAGGCGAAGATCGGGAATTGTTCGGAGACGGTGATGAAAGTAACAGAGGCGCCGAGGCCCTTGGCCAATGTCAGGCCGTGGGTAACGCCCTTGTCGGCCAGTTCCGATCCGTCCGTGGCGATGAGCAAATGTTTGTACATGATGACATGACCTGTTGCGCAAGGGCCGATGCCCTTGAGGTGGCGGGAGCCTTGTGGAGGGCTGGCCTTGATATAGTTGCGGCCTCGGGCCGATCACAGGGCCGGCCCCGCCGCGGATCAAGGCCAGGCGACCACGCAGTCTTGTACCAAGCGGATTCCCCTTTGCCGCATCGTCGCCTAAGGTGCCGGTGACATTGAAAGGCAGTCCATGAGCAACTCGTATCCGCAAATCCATCTGGTCCGGCATGGTGAGACGGCATGGAGCCTTTCGGGGCAGCATACCGGCCGCACCGACATGCCGTTGACCCCGGTTGGCGAGGCCGCCGCGCGGGGTGTCGCGGACAGGCTCGAGGGCCTGTCTTTTTCGGCCGTATGGTCGAGCCCGTCGCAGCGCGCCTACAACACCAGCGTACTGGCCGGCTTCGGCGCGCAGAGCGTCAAGAAGGACGATCTGCAGGAGTGGGACTATGGCGCCTATGAGGGGCTGACGACAAAACAGATCCTGGCCGAGCGCCGCGGCTGGAATGTGTTTCGCGATGGGTGTCCAAAGGGCGAGACGGCGGCCGATGTCGGCGCGCGGGCCGACAGGATTATCGCTGGGCTGCGCGAGGCCAATGCCAGCATATTGGTGTTTTCCAGCGCGCATTTTCTGCGCGTGCTGGCGGCGCGCTGGATCGGGCTGCCGCCGGAGGGCGGCGCGCTGCTCGTGCTCGATACGGCCAGCATCAGCGTGCTCGGCTACGAGCATGATTTGAGCGAGCCGGTCATCCGGAAATGGAACCAGAAATAGAGCAGCTTCGGCCAGCGGCACCGCTTACGCCTATCTGTCGAATTTCCTGATCGCCTCAGCGGTTACCGGCGTGAAGAAATTCACCAGATTGCCGTCAGGGTCGCGAAACAGCAGCGAGCGGTTGCCCCAGGGCATGGTGGTCGGCTTCTGCACAGTGATATTCCTGAGGAGGTCCGAGAGCCTGGCGAATTCAGCATCGACGTCGCCGACGCGGAACTCGATGATGGCGGTGTGGTTGTCGGCGGGGCGGGCGATGTCGCCGCCGAACAGCATCAAGGTGCGTGTGCTGCCGATCGCCAGCGTGCAGGTCGGCGTCGCCAGTTCGGCGAAGTCTTCCGTGTACACCGTCACGGGCATGCCGGTGATCTCACCGTAGAAGTGAACGAGACGCTGGACGTCCGACGTGATGATGCGGACGGAGACGAAATTCATTGCATTGGCTCCCTGATCGTTGAAGCCGTGGCCGGCTCCCATCCGACCTATAGGCCAGGCCTCCTGACAGCTTTCCGTCAGGAGGGATCGCCGTGCGGCTGCACCAGCGGCACGCCCTGCTTACCCCCTCAGCAGCGCCAACTCTTCTGCTGTCAAATGCCGTGCCGTACCCTTGGCGAGGTCGCCGAGCGGCAGGCGGCCGATAGCGATGCGGATGAGGCGCAGGATCTCGACGCCGTGCGCGGCGAGCAGGCGACGGATGTGGCGATTACGGCCTTCGTCGAGCACGATCTCCAGCCAGGCGGTGCGGCCGCCACTGCGCAAAAGTTCGATCGCGTTCGCGGTGAGCACCTCGCCGTCGACGGTCACGCCGGCGCGCAACGTCTCCAGCATCGGAGCATCCGGTACCGTGCCGATCTGCACGTGATAGGTTTTCGGCAAATGCGAAGCCGGGTCCATCAGCCGGTTGGCAAACCGGGTGTCGTTGGTCATCAGCAGCAGGCCTTCGCTCGCCTTGTCGAGGCGGCCGACCGGGGAGACGAAGGGCAAGTCGAGCCCTTCGAGGCAGGCATAGACGGTGTCGCGCTGCTGCGGGTCGTCGCGGGTGGTGACCAGCCCGCGCGGCTTGTTGAGCATGAGGTAGACCTTGCGCTCGGCAACCACCGGCCTGTCGTCGACGACGATGCGGTCGCGGTCGAGGTCGACGCGCAGCGCCGCATCGCGCACCACCTTGCCGCCGACACGCACGCGGCCTTCGGCGATCAGCACCTCGGCCTGCGTGCGCGAGCACAGGCCGAGCTTCGACAGCGCCCGGTTGAGACTGACGCCGGGCGCCGCCTGCCTGCCGCTCTGCCGTGTCTGCCGTGGTGTCATGGTGCCGTCTGCGCTGGTGGAGCCGACAGATGCCACGGGCTGCAATGGCTTCGCAAGCGTGGTGCTGTCTTCCTATACAGGGCAAGGGGCAATGGCGGCATCCGTACCGCCTGGAACAGCGATATTGTCGCCGCCGCATCCGCTATAATCTGCACCCCATGAGTGAGTCCGCTGCGCCGATAACCAAGACCGTCGTCATCGGTGCCGAGCCGGCCAAGGTCTGGCGGATACTGACGACGCCAGAAATGATCCCGCAATGGATGTCCGACGAGGAGTTGACCGTCAGCCTGCAAGGGCAGGCCGGCGGCGCGATCGTGATGCGCGGACTGCTGCACGGAATGCCGTTCGAAAACCACGGCACCATCCGCACTTTTGAGCCGGGAATGAGCTTCGCCTACAGCTACTGGAGCACACTGTCGGCCTCGCGTCTGGCGGACGTGCCCGAAAATCACACCGTGGTCAGCTTCGACCTGGCGCCGGCGGATGGGGGAACACTGTTGACAC
>NZ_RZQA01000524.1:0-4608 GCF_004022915.1 Mesorhizobium sp. M7A.F.Ca.US.006.04.2.1 | reverse complement strand
GTGCCCGGCCACGCGGCGTCCATCAGTTCGGCTTTTCCGAGGATTTCGCCGGGCCGCCCGACGAGTGCCGCAAGCAGGCTCAGCCCGCGATAGCCGACGGCAACGGGGACATCGTTCCGAAGCAGCGTTCCCGCACGCGGATCAAGCACGAACGGACCAAAGGCAAAACGCGATCCCTGCATAGGCGCATCTATAGGGCCGCTCTAGCTCGTTTGGAAGTTTTGGGAACTATTTGGGAGGGCTTAATTACGGCGCCGTCCGTATCGCGCAGAATTCAACCCCATCGAGAGCCCAGGCCCTCAAACCATATGGAGGTTGCCATGACCAATACCCTCACTTGTGCAGCGCGGCCGGGAACGCCTGTGCGGCCGGCATCGCGCCGGCTCCTGAAGACCCTGCGAAGCATCATCGCGAGCTGGCACGATCGGACTTGGCGCGAGCGGATACGCTTTCGCTGGCAGCTCAGGCAAATGTCGAAGGACAATCCGCATCTGATCGACGATATCGGCCTGACGATACAGCAGGTCGAGGGAGAGATCGCCAAGTCCTTCTGGGAACGATAGAGCGAAATGCCGCAAATCGCGTCGACCGTCAGCGCACCGCCTCGCGAGGGGCGCCGGCCAGGCGGGTGGCGATCAGCTTGTCGATGCGGCGGCCGTCGAGATCGACCACCTCGAAGCGCCAGCCCTGCGCGTCGACGCATTCGCCAGTCGCCGGCAGATGGTGCATATGCGACAGCACATAGCCGGCGACGGTTTCGTAATCGCGGTTTTCCGGCAGGTCGATGCCGAGAATGTCGGCCATCTCGTCGGCCTGCATGTAGCCGGCGAGCAGCCACGAGCCGTCCTCGCGCTTGACCGCGTTTTCCTCGTCGCCGGCGTCGGTGTCGGCGCGGAACACGCCGGTGATGGCTTCCAGAATGTCGGCCGGGGTGACGATGCCTTCGAAATGGCCGTATTCGTCATGCACCAGCGCCATCGGCACGTCGGATTCCTTTAGCTTCTGCAGCACATCGAGCGCGTCGGCCTGGTCGTAGACGATGGGGGCTGCGCGCACATGCCTGCGCGGATCGAGCACGCGGCCGGCAAGCAGTGCGGCCAGCACATCACGCGTCTGGACGACGCCGACCATGACGTCGACGCCGCCGTCGCCTGCCGGCAGGCGCGAATGCTGGGTTTCCATGAGCAGCTTGCGGATGGCCGCCTCGTCGGATTGCAGATTGATCCAGTCGACTTCGGTGCGCGGCGTCATCACCGCGCGCACGGCGCGGTCGCCAAGCCGCATGACGCCGGCGATCATGCGCCGCTCGTCGGATTCGATGGTGCCGTGATGCTCGGCCTCGGCGACCAGCATCTTGATCTCCTCGTCGGTGACCTTTTCCTCGCTTTCGCCGCGCTGACCGAGCAGCCACAATATGGTGCGGCCGGAGAAGTCGAGCAGGAAGACCAGCGGCGCCGACACCGTGGCGAGGATGGTCATCGCCGGAGCGACCCTGGCGGCGACCCGCTCGGGATCACGCAACGCGATCTGCTTGGGCACCAGCTCGCCGACGATCAGCGAGAAATAGGTGATGATAGCAACGACGATGCCGACGCCGAGCGGGTCGGCGACAGTCTCGCGGATGCCGGTCGAAGCCAGGAACTGCGCCAGCCGTTCGCCGAGCGTGGCGCCGGAAAAGGCGCCGGAGAGGACGCCGACCAAGGTGATGCCGATCTGCACCGAGGACAGGAACTTGCCGGGATTTGAGCCAAGATCAAGGGCGCGGCCGGCGCCATTGGTGCCGCGGTCGATCATCGCTTTCAGCCTGGCCGGGCGCGACGAGACGATGGCGAGCTCGGACATCGACAAAAGGCCGTTCACGCAGATGAGGACGACCACGATAGCGATTTCGACGTATAACATGAGCGGTCAATAGCATTGTGGCGCGGTCTTCGAAAATAGTCCGGCGTGATTTTTGAGAAATGACCGGTATTTCGCTCACGCGGCATCCCAGGGCGGCGCCGAAAAATGTTCGACGAGGGCGTCGACGACAACCCGCACCTTTGGCGTGAGCGCGCGCGTCACCGGCCAGACGGCATGCACGACGATGTTCTCGACCAGGCATTCCGACAGCACCATTTCGAGATCGCCGCTTTTGAGGCTGTCGGCGGCCAGCCATGTCGGCAGGAAGGCGATGCCGCAGCCGGCGAGCGCCGCATCCAGCATCGGTTCGCCATGGCCGAGAACGAGCCGCGCCTTGGGCACGAAGGTTGCGAGATGGCCGTCGGAATGTCTGATCACCCAGGGGCGGACGATGCCCTCGCGACCGTAGCCAATGACGCTGTGATCGGCGAGATCCTCGACCGATTGCGGCCGGCCGTGCCTGTCGAGATAGTCGGGAGCCGCGCATATGGCCGAGCGCTGAGCATAGAGGCGCCTGGCCGCTAGCGACAGGCTGTCGTCGAGTTCGCCCATGCGGATCGCCAGGTCGATGCCCTCCTCGATCAGGTCGACGCGGCGGTCATTGAAGGAGATTTCAACCGTCAGGTCCGGAAATTTCCTCGAAATCTCGAACAGCACGGGAGCGACGCAGCGTCGGCCGAAGGCCAGCGGCACGTCGACCCGAAGCCGGCCAGACGGGACCTGCCGACGCGAGGCGAGCAGCGACTGTGCGGCTTCGATCTCGGCCAGGGCCCGGACGCAGGCTTCATAGTAGCTGATGCCTTCGCTGGTCGGACTGAGACTGCGGGTGGTGCGGTTCAGCAAGCGAACGCCGAGCCTCTGCTCCAGCTGCGCGATCGATTTGCCGATCGCCGACTTCGTCACATGCAGCCGCTCGCCGGCGCTAGTGAAGCTGCCGGCCTCCACCGCCTGAACAAACGCAACGGTGCCTTGCAGGTCGGCCGTTTCCATGGCGATTTCCTATTGTCGACTTTTAGTCCGCAATCAGTGTCAAATTATACCGCACGGAAGCACTATTTTCTATAGTCGAAAGGCATAAATGTCTCGCCTGGCATCAATGCACGGAGCGCGAGACGACATGAGCACCCCAATCAACAGATCCTGGCAGATGAGCGGTTTTGGCCTGTCCAGGCTAAGCCAGGTGGAAGGCAAGGTGCCCGAGCCAGGGCCGCACGATTTGCTGGTGCGGACCAAGGCCGTATCGCTCAACTACAAGGACAAGATGATCGTGGACGGCGTGCTGATCCCCGACCTTGCCTTTCCCTTCGTGCCGACATCCGACGCGGTGGGCGAAGTGGTGGCCGTCGGCAGTGCGGTCAGCCGCTTTCAGGTCGGCCAGCGCGTGCTTGGCCAGGTGATCGCCGATTGGCCGGATGGCGACGCACCGCCGGTGCTGCATAAGCACACGCTGGGGTCGTCGCTGTCGGGTATGCTTTCCGATCATGTCATCTTCGGCGAGGACGCCGCGGTGCTGGCGCCGCCGTCGCTCGGCGACATCGAGGCCGCGACATTGCCGATCGCGGCGCTGACGGCCTGGTTCGCCATGGCCGAGGCGACCAAACCGGTGCCGGGTCAGACCATTCTGATCCAGGGCACCGGCGGCGTGTCGCTGTTTGCGCTGCAGTTCGCCACTGCGTTCGGCCTGCGCGCCATCGTCACCTCAAGCAGTGATGAAAAGCTTGAGCGGGCGAGAAAGCTTGGCGCCTGGCAAGGGATCAACTACCGCACGCAACCGGCCTGGGACGATGCCGCGCGTGAGCTGACGAACGGGCTGGGCGTGAGCCACGTGCTGGAAATGGTCGGCGGCGACAATGCAAGGCGATCTCTGAACGCGCTGGCCGCCGACGGCCGGCTGTCGATCATCGGCCTGCTGGGCGCGATGGAGCTCAGCTTTCCCATCCTGCCCTTCATGCGCAACCGCATCACCGTGCAGGGCCTGTCGATCGGCCATCGCCGTGCTTTCGAGCGTATGAATCAGGCGATCGAGGCGCTGGCGATCAAGCCGGTCATCGACAAGGTTTTTGGCTTCGATGAGGTGCCGCAGGCCTTGCAACATCTGGAGAAAGGGCCGTTCGGCAAGATCGTGATCACGACGACCTGACTTTTGCGATGTCATGGCAACTGCTTCAACACGCCGACAATTGCCTCGCCGTCCGTGAAATAGAGATCGCCGCCGCCATTGCGTCCCGCCTTGGTGGCGCCGACGCCCGATATGTCGCTGGTCGAGAGCAGCATGCCGGCAGTGGCCAGGTCGCGCATCAGGAAATCGCGCTCGGCGTCGATGTCGGGGCCGATATGGTGGGTGACGGCGCCGGTGTCGTGGCTGAAGCCGACGGCGCGATCGAAGCTGGCCGAGCCCAGCCACAGCGGCCGGCCATCGTCGCCGCTTGCATCGGTCTGCCAGAAGCGGACATGATGCCGTCGGTCGGCGCTGATGCCCTCCGGCTTTTCGAAGGCGAGATCCTGGGCACGGCCATCGAACAGCAGCCTGCTGACCGGCGCATCGGGATAGGGGTGGTCGAACAGCACGCTTTCACCGATCTCGATCGCGGTCTTCAGGGTGACGGCGTCGGCAGTGTCCCAGCCGGCAACGGCAAAGGCGTGGACCACCTCCTTCTGCGTGCCGACAAGGCCGACATTGATCGGGTCGCCCGGAATGCCTTGCGG
>NZ_RZQA01000523.1:0-4617 GCF_004022915.1 Mesorhizobium sp. M7A.F.Ca.US.006.04.2.1 | reverse complement strand
GCGGTGCAGTTCAACACCGGCCAGGCGTTAGCGTCGAACCAGATGACCCTCGCCACGGCCTGCGCCGCCGTCACCACCGCGTTCTGGCTGACTGTTGTCTTGTACGTTTTCGGGTAAGGCATCGGTGTAAGCACGTCAGCCTGCTCTCGTCTCGCTCTGGCCCAAGCCCTATATGCCATCTTGCGATTGCTTGCGTGCCTTGCCCTCGGTAAAGAGCAGTGGCTCCGGCGTGCCGGCCTCAGTCCATGGCGCACGCGCACCGAAGATTTCACAGACCCGCCCGTCAGGGCGCCGAACGGAGGATAGCATGCTTCAGAAAACCAGCCATTTCATGCGGCAGGCCAATCTCATCAATGGCGAATGGGTGCAGGCCGACAGCGGCCAGACGGTCGACGTCAACAACCCTGCCACCGGTCTCAAGATCGGCACCGTGCCGAAGTCGGGCAAGGCCGAGACCCGCCGCGCCATCGAAGCCGCCGCGGAAGCTTTCAAGACCTGGCGCAAGACGACCGCGCTCGAGCGCTCGAAGCTGCTGCGCAAGCTGCACGACGCGATGATGGACAATCAGGACGTACTGGCCGAACTGCTGACCATCGAGCAGGGCAAGTCGCTGTTCGAATCGAAGGGGGAGATCGGCTCGGCCGCGTCCTACATATTGTGGTTCGCCGAGGAAGGTCGCCGCACCTATGGCGACGTCGTGCCGTCGCCATGGGCGGACCGCCGCATCCTGGTGACCAAGGAGCCGGTTGGCGTCATCGCCGCCATCACGCCGTGGAATTTTCCGTCCTCGATGCTGGCCCGCAAGCTCGGCCCGGCGCTCGCCGCCGGCTGCACCGCCGTGGTCAAGCCTGCGTCGCAGACGCCGTATTCGGGTCTCGCCTGGGGCGCGCTCGCAGAGGAAGTCGGTTTCCCCAAGGGCGTCGTCAACATCCTGACCGGTTCGGCCAGCGAGATCGGCGACGAGATCTGCGCCAATCCGCTGGTGTCGAAGATCACTTTCACCGGCTCGACCGAGGTCGGCAAGCTTCTCATCCAGAAGTCGTCGGTCACCGTCAAGAAGGTGTCGATGGAACTCGGCGGCAACGCGCCGTTCATCGTTTTCGACGACGCCGACCTCGAGCGTGCCGTCGCCGGCGCCATCACCGCCAAGTACCGCAATTCCGGCCAGACCTGCGTTTGCACCAACCGCTTCCTTGTCCAGGCAGGTGTCTATGACAAGTTCGTCGAGAAGCTCGCTGCCGCCAGCAACGCGCTGAAGGTCGGCTCCGGCCTCGAGGACGGCGTGCAGCAGGGGCCGCTGATCGACGAGAAGGCGGTCGAGAAGGTCGAGGAACTGATCGCCGACGCCACATCAAAGGGCGGCAAGATCGTTGCCGGCGGCAAGCGCCATGCGCTCGGCGGTTCGTTCTTCCAGCCGACGGTCATCGCCAACGCGACACCCAAGATGCGCTTCATGAAGGAAGAGATCTTTGGCCCGGTCGCACCGGTGTTCAAGTTCGAGACCGAAGAGGAAGCCGTCGCCCTCGCCAACGACACCGAATTCGGCCTTGCCTGCTACTTCTACACCGGTGACCTCGGCCGCGCCTTCCGAGTGATGGAAGGGCTGAAATACGGCATGGTCGGGGTCAATGAAGGCCTCATCACCACGCCGGAGGCGCCGTTCGGCGGCGTCAAGGAATCCGGCCTCGGCAAGGAAGGCGGGCATCAGGGCATCGAGGATTATCTCGACACCAAATATGTCTGCATCGGCGGCCTCGGCCTCTGATAGGCTATCCCTGGGATGGGGAGGCCGATGGCCTGCCCATCTCTCATGGAAAAACCAGCCGAAGTCTTCTGGATCAACTGGCATTTACGGGCATGGCGATGAAGGACGGCGAGGTTTTCGGCACGACGCAGGCTGGCGAGCAGGTGCGTCGCTTCACGATCAGGGGCGGCGGCATCACAGCCAACATCATCGGTCTGGGCGCGATCATCCAGGATTTGCGCCTGACCGGGCACGATGCTCCGCTGGTGCTCGGCTATGACAGTCTGGAAGGCTACGAGACGGATACGGCCTTCTTCGGTGCGGTCGTCGGCCGCTATGCCAACCGCATCCGCGACGGCCGCTTCACCATTGGCGGCAGCCGCTACCAGACCGAGCAAAACTTCCTCGACAAGCATACGCTGCATGGCGGCTCGCAAGGTTACTCCCACCGGGCGTGGACGGTTTCCTTGCATGGCAGGGATTTCGTCACGCTGACGCTGCACGATCCCGACGGCACGATGGGTTTTCCCGGCGCGCTCGACGTCACCTGCACCTACCGGCTGAAGATCCCCGGCACGCTCAGCGTCGAGCTGACCGCCACCTGCGAGGAGCCGACGCTGTGCAATCTCACCCAGCATTCCTATTTCAACCTGGATGATGGCGGCGCAGGCGACATTCTCGACCACAGGATGATGCTGAATGCCGGCGCCTACCTGCCGGTCGATGGCGACATGATCCCCACAGGCGTGGTCAAGCCGGTTGACGGCACGCCATTCGATTTCCGCCAGGCGCGGCCGCTGCGCATGGAAACCGAGGGTGATCAACTGCCCTACGACCAGAATTTCTGCCTTGCTTCGGCACGCGGGCCGCTCAAGCAGGCGGCATGGACGCAAGGCGCCAGTTCCGGTGTCGAGATGGAGGTCTGGACCACCGAGCCCGGCGTCCAGCTCTATACCGGCCAGTATGTGACGCCGCGCACCGGGCTGGAAGGGCGGAACTACAAGGCCTTTTGCGGCTTCTGCCTGGAGCCGCAGATTTGGCCGGACGCGCCGAACCGGCCTTATTTCCCGCAAGCAACGCTGTGGCCGGGCGCGATCTACCACCACGTCACGGAATACAGGTTCCGCCTGCCCTAGTTTTTCCGACCTTAGCCTTCGAAAGCCGCCCGCAGCGTCTCGAACGGCGCCAGCGCGCCGCGCACTTGCACCACGGCGGCGGCGACACGATGCGCACGGCGCGCGGCTTCCTGCGGGTCGTGGCCGGCAAGACGAGCCGCAAGATAGCCGCCGTTGAACGAATCGCCGGCGCCGGTCGTATCGGCGGGGGCGGCGACATGGATCGCCGGGACTTCGCGTAGTGTTTCTCCTTGGGCAATCAGGGCGGGCTGCTCGCCGTTCTTGACGACGACCTCGCTAACCAGTTGCCTGAGTCGCTTTGCGGTCGCTTGCGGTGTTGCATCGCCAAACAGCATCTGCTCGTCGGGGAAAGTCGGCAATGCGATGTCGGTGGCGGCAAGGGCTTCGACGATCGCTGCCTGTGCATCCTCGCGATTGCGCCAAAGCCGCGGCCGGTAGTTGGGATCGAAGGCGACAAGTGAACCGGCCGAGCGCGCCTTGGCGACGGCCGCCAGCAATACGGCGCGCGCGGCCTCATCCAGAATTGCCAAAGTGATTCCGGAAAAATAGACAAGCGCCTGATTTACCAGGTTTTTCGACAATGCAACCGGGTCTGAGGCGAGCTGCCGCGCGGCGGCGTCGCCGCGCCAGTAGGTGAAGGAACGCTCGGCCCCGGTCAGCGTGATGGCATAGAGGCCAGGCCGTGCGCCCGCTATGATCGGGCTGGAGCCGATGCCGATGCCGTTCTGGCCTAAGAAATCGATCTGGGCTTGCGAGAACGGATCGTCGCCGAAGGCCGAGACATAGGTTGCCGGCCGCTCAGTGCTCAGCGCGTGCAGCGCCCACAGCGTGTTGAACGTGTCGCCGGCAAAGCCCATGCGCCAGTTCGGTCCGGTCTGGCCCGACAGTTCGAGCATGCATTCGCCGATCGAGGCGACGCCGGTTCCCGCCATCTACAATCCTCCAGTGCTTCCCGGTGCTGTAGCTTTTTGCCATCGGCAGCGCCATGCTTGGCAAGCAGGGTTTTTTCCGCCACAGCGTTTTCCCACAGGCTGGCGGGATGCGATCCGTTCGGCAGAGCGTTGTCTGCAGAAGAGGAACCGGTTTGGCATCGATATGGCGTTATCTTCTGGCGGGTCTTGGTCTGGCTGCCTTGCTGGTCGGCATTCTCGCGGTCGTCTTCCTGGCGGCGCCGCGTTCGTCGCTGCCAGCCGGCCCGGATGTCGCGCGGACGAAGAAAACCGACAACGGGCTGTACGTGGCGAGTTTCGTGCCGGAACGGGGCGTGGTGCGGCAGGGCGAACTGGAATCCTGGCTGCTGACCCTGAAGACAAAGACAGGGGCTTCGGTGGAGCGCGCCGCGATCGCCATCTCCGGCGGCATGCCGCAACACAATCACGGCCTGCCGACCAGCCCGCAGGTCACCGATTACCTGGGCGAAGGCCGTTACCGCATCGAGGGGCTGAAATTCACCATGAGCGGCTGGTGGCAACTTCGTTTCGCCATCTCATCCGGCGCCGGCTCCGATACCGTACTGTTCAACGTGGTGCTGTGAGCGATCGATGAAGCGCCTTTTCCGCTTTCTGGCGCTGATGGTCGCCGTCGTCCTCGTGGGCTGCGGCAAGCCTGATTTTTCCGACGCAGAAAAGAAGACTATCGCTTCGCTGGCGCTGTCGTCGCTGCCGGCGCTCAAGGCCGACACCACCAACCGTTTTGCCGACGTGCCGGCCGCCGCCGCACTCGGCTCGACGCTGTTCT
>NZ_RZQA01000522.1:0-4630 GCF_004022915.1 Mesorhizobium sp. M7A.F.Ca.US.006.04.2.1 | reverse complement strand
CCCTTGGCTCGGCCAATAGCGCGCGCGAAAGGGTCTCGGCGGTGGTCGCTGTCAATTTCTCCGACATCCAGTTCCAGCCGGAAACCATCGCCGCCTGGCTCGCCTTCTATGTCGAGGCGCAGAAATCATCGGCCTTGCGCCGGCTGCTCAAGGTCTACGCGCGGCGGCTGCACTCGAACCTGATGAGCGGGCTGACCGGGATCTTGCCCAGAGCCGAAGCCGACCGCGCCGCCGAAGCGACCGCGGCGATGATCGACGGGCTCTACATCAGGCGGGCGCTGAAAGACGGCGTGCCCGATGCCGCGACCGCGATCGCGCTGGTCGAGGACTATCTCGAAACCAAACTTGGCGAGCGGCGCAAACAGTGACAATGAAGCCAACCAATTTCCTGATCGTCATGGTCGACCAGCTCAACGGAACCCTGTTTCCGGACGGACCGGCGGAGTTTCTGCATACACCGCATCTGAAAGCGTTGGCCGCGCGTTCGGCGCGCTTTGCCAACAACTACACGGCCTCGCCGCTCTGCGCGCCGGGCCGTGCCTCGTTCATGAGCGGGCAATTGCCGTCGCGCACCGGCGTCTATGACAATGCCGCCGAATTCGCCTCATCGATCCCGACCTTTGCCCATCATTTGCGCGCCGCCGGCTACTACACCTGCCTGTCGGGCAAGATGCATTTCGTTGGGCCGGACCAGTTGCATGGTTTCGAGGAGCGGCTGACGACCGACATTTATCCAGCCGATTTCGGCTGGACGCCGGATTACCGCAAGCCCGGCGAGCGTATCGACTGGTGGTATCACAATCTGGGCTCGGTGACCGGTGCAGGCGTCGCCGAGATCACCAACCAGATGGAGTATGACGACGAGGTCGTGTTCCTGGCCACGCAGAAGCTCTATCAGCTTTCGCGCGAACAGGACGATGCGAACCATCGGCCTTGGTGCCTCACTGTCTCGCTGTCGCATCCGCACGATCCCTATGTCGCGCGCAAGCAATATTGGGATCTCTATGAGCATTGCCAGGCGCTGGACCCGGAAACCGGGTTCATCGCGTATGACCAGCAGGATACGCATTCCCGGCGGCTGTACCACGCCAGTGACTACCCCTCTTTCGAGATCACGCCAGAGCAGGTGCGTCGTTCGCGGCAGGGCTATTTCGCCAACATCTCCTATGTCGACGACAAGCTGGGCGAGATCCTCGACGTTCTCAAGCGCACACGCATGGCGGACGACACAATCATCCTGTTCTGCTCGGATCACGGCGACATGCTCGGCGAGCGCGGCCTGTGGTTCAAGATGAGCTTCTTCGAGGGTTCGGCGCGGGTACCGCTGATGATTGCCGGCAAGGGCGTTCGCGCCGGGCTGATCGAGACGCCGGTCTCCAATCTCGACGTGGCGCCGACGCTTTGCGATCTCGCCGGCATCGACATCGCTGCGATCGCGCCGTGGACCGACGGCCAGTCGCTGCTGCCGCTCACCGAGGGCATCGAGCGCACCGCACCGGTGTTGATGGAGTATGCGGCCGAAGGGTCCAACGCGCCGTTGGTGGCGATCCGCGACGGCAGATACAAATTCGTCCACTGCGAGCTCGATCCGCCGCAACTGTTCGATCTCGAAGCCGATCCGCTCGAACGGGACAATCTGGCCGACGACCCCGCCAATGCCGGCTTGGTGGCGGCATTCATGGACAAAGTCCAGGCGCGCTGGGACATGGCCGGCTTCGACGCCGCTGTCCGCGAAAGCCAGGCGCGCCGCTGGGTCGTCTATCCGGCGCTGCGCAACGGCGCCTATTACCCCTGGGATTTCCAGCCCCTGCAAAAGGCGTCCGAGCGCTACATGCGCAATCACATGAACCTCGACAATCTCGAAGAGAGCAAACGGTATCCGCGAGGCGAATGATGTCAGACCTTCTCGTCCCCTCCCTTGACCATCTCAAGCAGGCCTATGCCGTCACCTCCAGGGCGACGCAGATCACGCCGCTGCTGGAATCGACGGCACTAGCCCGCGAGACCGGCGCCGCCCGCGTCTTCATCAAGCCGGAATCGCTGCAATGGGCCGGCTCATTCAAGGTGCGCGGCGCCTATTGGCGCCTGAAGCAGCTTTCAGTTGACGAAGCGAAGAAGGGCGTCGTCGCCTACTCCTCCGGCAATTTCGCGCAAGGGCTGGCGGCTGCCGGCCAGGCGCTTGGCGTTCCCGTCACCATCGTCATGCCGATCGACGCACCGGCCGCCAAGCGTGATGCCACGGCGGGCTATGGCGCCCGCGTCGTGCTGACCGACCATGGCGAGCGCGCGCGGGAGGAAGTCGCCGCCGCCAAGGCGCGCGAGATCGCCGAGACAGAGGGCCTGGCGCTGCTGCATCCATTCGACGATCCGGAGATCGTCGCCGGCCAGGCGGGCGCCGGCCTCGAAGCGCTTGACCAACTCGAAGCCAAAGGTGCCAGCGCCGACCTCTTGTTCTGCTCGGTCGGTGGCGGCGGGTTGATCGGCGGCGTTTCGCTTGCCTTCCATTATCTGTCGCCAGCGACAGAGATCATCGGCGTCGAGCCGGAAGGTTTCAATGGCATGGGCTCGTCGCTGGCGCATGGCGCTATCGAGACGATGCCGATCGGGCCGAAATCGATCTGCGACGGGTTGATGTCACGACGGCCGGGCGATGCTCCGTTTGCCGCGGTCAAGACGGCGGGTGTTCACGGCATCACCGTCGACGACCAATCGGTGCGGCGCGCCATGCGGATCGCCTTCGAGCGCATGAAGCTGGTGCTCGAACCGTCGGGGGCGGCGTCGATCGCGGCATTGCTCGGCGGCAAGGTGGATGTGAAGGACAAGACCGTCCTTGTTGTGGCTACCGGCGGCAATGTCTCGCTCGCCGATTTCATGGCGCATATGAACCATGCTTGAAGCGGATTTCGTCATCATCGGCTCCGGCTCGGCCGGCTCGGCCATGGCCTATCGCCTGTCGGAAGACGGCAAGCATTCGGTCATCGTCATCGAATTCGGCGGCAGCGATATCGGGCCGCTGATCCAGATGCCGTCGGCGCTGTCGATCCCGCTCAACATGAGCCTGTACGACTGGGGCTTTGCCAGCGAGCCGGAGCCGCATCTCGGCGGCCGTGTGCTGGCGACACCGCGCGGCAAGGTTATCGGCGGCTCGTCCTCGATCAACGGCATGGTCTATGTGCGCGGCCACGCCCGCGACTTCGACCATTGGGCCGAAGAGGGTGCGGCCGGCTGGGGCTTCGCCGACGTGCTCCCCTATTTCAAGCGCATGGAGGATTCGGATGGCGGCGAGGATGGCTGGCGCGGGCACGGCGGGCCGCTGCATGTGCAGCGCGGCTCGCGTAAAAATCCGCTCTATGGCGCCTTCGTCGAGGCTGGCCGCCAGGCCGGGTTCGAACTGACGGAGGACTATAACGGTTCCAAGCAGGAAGGTTTTGGGCCGATGGAGCAGACCATCAGCGGCGGCCGCCGATGGTCGGCGGCATCAGCCTATCTGAAGCCGGCGCTGAAGCGCAAAAACGTCAGTCTGGTCAAGGGCTTTGCGCGGCGGGTGATCATCGAGAATCAGCGCGCCATCGGCGTCGAGATCGAAGCTCACAAACAGATTCAGGTCGTTAAGGCGCGACGTGAGGTAATCGTCGCCGCATCGTCGATCAATTCGCCCAAGATCCTGATGCTGTCCGGCATCGGTCCGGCCGAGCATCTGCGCGAAAACGGCATTCCGGTGGTGGCCGACAGGCCCGGCGTCGGCCGCAACCTGCAGGACCATATGGAGCTCTACATCCAGCAGGAATCATTGCTGCCGATCACGCTCAATTCGGTGCTGAATCCGTTCTCGAAAGCGCTCATCGGGGCGCAGTGGCTGTTCCTCAAGACCGGGCTTGGCGCCACCAACCATTTCGAAGCGGCGGCCTTCGTGCGCTCACGTGCCGGCGTCGACTACCCCGACATCCAGTACCATTTCATCCCCGCGGCAGTCCGCTATGACGGCAAGGCGGCGGCCAAGTCGCACGGCTTCCAGGCGCATGTCGGACCGATGCGCTCGAAGTCGCGGGGGTCGGTGACGCTGCGCTCGCCGGACCCGAAATCGAAACCGATGATCCACTTCAACTACATGTCGCATCCAGACGACTGGGCGGAGTTCCGCCACTGCATCCGGCTGACGCGCGAGATCTTCGGCCAGTCGGCGTTCGATCCCTATCGAGGCAAGGAGATATCGCCGGGCAGCCACGTGCAGTCGGACGACGATCTCGACATCTTCATCCGGGATCACGCCGAGAGCGCCTACCATCCTTGCGGCACCTGCAAGATGGGCCGCGCCGACGACGTGATGAGCGTCGTCGATCCGGAGTGCCGGGTCATCGGCGTCGAAGGATTGCGGGTCGCCGATTCCTCGATCTTCCCGCGCGTCACCAACGGCAATCTCAATGCGCCGTCGATCATGACCGGCGAGAAGGCATCCGATCACATCCTTGGCCGCACGCCGCTGGCGCCGTCCAACCAGGAACCATGGATCAATCCGCGCTGGCAGGCGTCGGACAGATAGAGCATGATCGTGTGACTGCACGATCCGCATGCCGCGAAAGACAATCTGGAGACTTCCATGCGCGCTCAGCCCACGGCATCGCACTATGTC
>NZ_RZQA01000521.1:0-4630 GCF_004022915.1 Mesorhizobium sp. M7A.F.Ca.US.006.04.2.1 | reverse complement strand
GTCCGGGCGGCTTGCCCGGCAAGGGGACGGCGACCAGGCCCGAGCGGACAAAACCGTCGAACAGGATGGGAGCGGCCGAGACATAACCGGACAGTCCGGGCACCGCGCCGGCGTCGGGACGGCCGACCCAGACACCGAGCACATAGCGGCCGTCGAAGCCGACCGACCACGCGTCGCGGTACCCGTAGGACGTGCCGGTCTTGTAGGCAATGCCGCGCTGCAGGGCACCCTCGGGCGGCTTGACGCCCGACAGTATGTCGATGATCTGCCAGTTGGCCTGACCGTCGAGGATGGTGGCGCTGGTGCGCTCGGCATTGGCCGGCTCGGTGCCGTCATGCAGCGTGTGCGTCTTGCCGCCATTGGCGAGCCCTGTGTAGAGCTGGACGAGGTCGCGCAGCGTGACGCCTACGCCGCCAAGGCCGATGGCCAGGCCCGGCGCCTCGTTGACCGGCAGTATGGGGCTGACGCCGGCCTGGCGGAAGCGCGCCATCAGCCGCGTTGGCCCGACCGCGTCGAGCACGCGGATCGCCGGCACGTTGAGCGACAGTTGCAGCGCTTGCCGGATGCTGACATCGCCCTGGTAGCCCATGTCGAAATTCTTCGGCCGGTAGCCGGAGAAATCGACAGGGCTGTCATCGATCAGCGTCTCCTGCGCCACCAGGCCCTGTTCGAAGGCAAGACCGTAGATGAACGGCTTCAGCGTCGAGCCGGGCGAGCGGACGATCTTTGTCATGTCGATCCAGCCGGAGCGGCTGGCGTCGAAGAAATTGGCCGAGCCGACTTCGCCAAGGATGTCGCCGGTGCGGGAGTCGGCCAGCACCATGGCGACCGACAGGCGAGGGCCGAGCTTGGTGGCGGCGTCCCTCGCCACCTGTTCCAGCCCCTCCTGGACGCTCTTGCGGATCGTCAGTTGCAAGGGCTGGCCGGGGACGGCCTTGGGCAACATCGCATAGGCGGCGTGCGCGGCGAGCGCCGGCAGCGTGCGGCGCAGGTCCGAGACATCGTCGAGGGCGGCCCGTGCGGCCTCGCGCTCGCCGAGCAGGCGGGAGGAGACCATTCGGGTCAGCACCCGGTCGCGGGCGGCGTGGGCGATCTTCAAAGTGCGGTCGGGCCGCCGCTTTTCCGGCAGCTGCGGCAGGGCGACGAGCAGGGCGGATTCGGAAACGGTGAGCCGTTTCGGCTCCTTGCCGAAATAGGCCAGCGAGGCGGCGCGCACGCCTTCCAGATTGCCGCCATAGGGCGCCAGCGTCAGGTAGCGTTCGAGGATTTCGCGTTTCGACAGCCGCCGTTCGATCTGGATGGCGCGCAGCATCTGCTTGATCTTGGAGCCGAGGCTGCGGCTTTCGCGCGGCTCGATCAGCCGGGCAAGCTGCATCGAAAGCGTCGAGCCGCCGGAAACGATGTGGCCGCTGGTGGCGAACTGGCCGGCGGCGCGCGCCAGCGCCAGCACGTCGACGCCCTCATGGTCCCAGAAACGTTTGTCTTCATAGGTGACCAGCATGTCGACGAATTGCTTGTCGACCTGGTCGAGCCGGGTTTCGAGCCGCCAGTAGCCGTCCGGCGTGGCGAAGGCGCGCAACAACTGGCCATCGCGGTCCTGGATTTCGGTGGAGACCGTGAGTTCGGCTGGAAGCGGGGGCGGGAAGGCGCGGTCGAGTTCCCAGAGGGACGCGGCGGAAAGGGCGAGGATGCCGGCGCACCCTGCCGCTCCAACAGCGAATTTGCGAAGCATCTTCATGGCAGTAAAGATGCCCCCTCATCCGGCCGCTTCGCGGCCGCCTTCTCTCCGGTGGGGAGAAGAGACTGGCGCCAGCGCTGGCCGTCTCCTCTCCCCTCGGGGAGAGGTCGACCGAGCGAAGCGGAGGGCGGGTGAGGGGGCACTTTGCTCATCGCGTCCATCACCATCAGCGCCTTACGGCGCCTTGATCTCCATCATGCCGGTGGCGGTGCGGGCCGAGTATTGGGGCCGATACATGTCTTCCACCGTTGCCGCGGGGTGCGCATAGGTACCCGGCGTCACGGCGCGCACGACATAGGCGAGGGTCAGATTGTGGTCGTGGTCGCCGTCGGCCGGGTTGAATGCCGCGACGAAACGGTCGTCGCGGAATTCGAGATGGGCCGCATCGGTCTGCGCAAGCCACGAGAAGTTCGTCAACTGGGCGCTGGAGACCAGGCCGGGATTGTCGATCTCGAAGCCGGCCGGCAACAGGTCGGTGACCAGCAGGCGCGACGGCCATGTGTTCTGCTCGTTGACCTTGAGCACGACGACATAGCGTTCGTTCTGAGTCGCCTCCGTGACATTGGCTTCGGTGCCGTCGAGCTTGTAGTAAGTGCGGCTGATTGTGAAGCCGTCGCCGCCGGCCGGCAGCGGCTGGACCGGCGACGCCACCGTGGTGACGACGGCCTGCAGCGGGGTCTTGCCGGTGTTGGCGATGGTCAGTGGGCTGTCGACAAGGTCAGAGCCTTCGACCTGGTTGGAGTAGCCGCCGGAATGTGCCGCGCCATTGACGGTCAGCGTGATCGTATCATTGCCTTCTTTCAGCGCGCGGGCCGCCAGCAGCATCCAGGATTCGTCCTGGGTGCTGGTCCAGCGGGCTTCGGCGCGTTCCTTGGTCACCAGCCTGATCAGCTCCGGCACGATTGTCGGTACCGGCTTGGATTCCGCCGCCAACGCCAGCATCGCCGCGCCATCACGCAGCCGCGAACCGTAGTCGGAGCGGTAGTAGTCGTAGTCGGTGGTCGACTTGGCCAACTGCAGGGCAGTCTTGAACGTCGATTCCGCACGCGGTGTATCGCCGTAGAGCGCCAGGCTTGCCGCCAGCTGGGCAACGGCCATCGGGCTGGAAAAAGCTTCGAGCTGCGTGTCCGCATAGTAGCGCAGGTCGCCGATCGAGGCCTTCTTGTTGCGGGCCAGAACGTAGAGGGCGTAGGCGATCTCGCTGCCCCGGTCCTGGACGCTCTGGTCGTAGCCGAGTGAGTTCTGCAGGTTGCTGAGCGCCTGGTTCATGGCCAGGCTCGGCACGTCGTACTTCTGCTCGCGCGCCCTGGTCAGGAAGTCGGTGACATAGGCATCGAGCCACAGATCGCCGGAGCCCGGGCCCCACAGGCCGAAGCTGCCGCCCGAGGCCTGGTAGCTCAGAACCTTGTAGATGGCGTCCTGGATGCGGCCATGGATATCGGGATCGCTGGCCATGCCGATGCCGGACGCCAATTCATTGACGTAGAGAAGCGGCATGGCGCGGCTGGTGGTCTGCTCGGCGCACCCATAGGGGTAGCGGTCGAGCGTCATCAGCAGCGAAGGCACGTCGAAGGCGGCAGCCTGCGAAACGCCGACGCTGACAGAGGCGCCGTCGAGCAGGCTTGCCGCGAGCAGCTCCTTGTCGACGCGAAGCGCGCCGCCATCGCCCTTGAGGTCGACCACCAGGCGGGTGGTGACCGGTAATTGCGCCGGGCGCACCGGCACATAGAGCGTCTGCTCGACCTTGGTACCGTCGGCATGGGCAAGCTTGATGGTGAGCGAGGCATTGCCGGCCGTCTGAGCGATCAGCGGCACGGTCAGCGTCTGGCGCTTGCCCTGGGCGAGCGTCAGCTTCTGGGGCAGGGGCTTGTCGCCCGTCGACAGGTCGCCCGTCGTTTCGATCGAGAACGCATAGTCGCCGGCCGGACCGTCGGTGTCGGCGACGTCGAGGCGCATAACGGCGGCGTCACCAGGCGCCAGGAAGCGCGGCAGGCCGGCGGTGATGACCACGGGATCGCGCACGATCACGTCGGACTGGGCGTGGCCGACCGCGTCCTTGGTCCAGGCGCCGGCCATGACGCGCACGGTGCCGTTGAACTGCGGGATGTCGAAGTCGACCCGCGCCTTGCCGTCGGCGTCAAGCTCGACGACGCCGGAAAAGAAGGCGACAAGCTTTTCGGTCGGCGGGCTGCCTTGCGCCTGCATGTTGGCGCCGTCGCCGCCGGTCCTGAGCTTGCCGGCGTTGCCCAGAGAACCGTCGATCAGGCGACCGTAGATGTCGCGGATTTCCATGCCCAGCATGCGCTGGCCGAAGAACCAGTTCTCCGGATCCGGCGCCTTGTAGTTGGTCAGGTTGAGGATGCCGACATCGACGGCGGCAACCATGACATAGGCATTGCTGCCCGGCTGCACGCCGGCGACCGAAACCGGGATCGACAGCTGCTGGCGCGGCATGGTCTTGTCCGGTGGCGTCAAGGTGATGGCGAGCTTCTTCGAACCCGGATCGACCTTCAGCCATTTCACGCCGATGGCGCGGGCCGGCATGCGCGTCTCCTGCGCATCGCCCGGCCGGAACAGGGTTGCGGTGACATAGGCGCCGGCGCCCCAGTCGTCGCCGACCGGAATGTCGACGGTGCTGCCGCCGGCCGGCACTGACGCCGTGATGGTCTTCAACAGCTTGTCGGAGCCGATGTTGATCAAGAGTTCGCCGGCAAAATGCGGCGAGATTTTCAGCTTGGCCACTTCGCCGGCGGCATAATTGTCCTTGTCGAGGGCGATTTCGAGGCCGTCAGGCGTTTCGGTGGTGGTCGAGGAGACATACCAGCCGGCGTCGAACTCGTAGCTGGTCGCCGGTCCTTCGGGATCGGCGGTTTCAACCTCGAGCCTGTACTG
>NZ_RZQA01000520.1:0-4649 GCF_004022915.1 Mesorhizobium sp. M7A.F.Ca.US.006.04.2.1 | reverse complement strand
GCCACGCATTGTGCCGAGGTCGGCAAGGCGTTGGCGCAATTGCATCTGGCCGGCGCCGATTTTTCGATGACGCGTCCGAATGCCCTGGCCATCGACGGCTGGCGCAAGCTCTGGGACGCAGCGCGCGACCGCGCCGACGAGGTCGAGCCGGGCCTGGCGGCCGAGGTTGATGCCGACTTTGCCGATTTTGAGCGCAACTGGCCCAAAGACCTGCCGCAAGGCATCATTCATGCCGATCTTTTCCCGGACAACGTTTTCTTCCTCGGCGAAAAGCTCTCCGGCCTGATCGACTTCTATTTCGCCTGCGACGACCTCTATGCCTACGATGTCGCCACCTGCCTCAACGCCTGGTGCTTCGAGAAGGATTTTTCCTTCAACCTGACCAAGGGCAAGGCGCTGCTCGCCGGCTACCAGAGCGTCCGGCCCCTGAGCGACCAGGAAAAGGCTGCGCTGCCGATGCTGGCGCGCGGTTCGGCGTTGCGCTTCATGCTGACCCGGCTATACGACTGGCTGACCGTCCCCGATGGCGGGCTGGTGATGAAACGCGATCCGACCGAA
Organism: Mesorhizobium sp. M7A.F.Ca.US.006.04.2.1; assembly: GCF_004022915.1. NCBI lineage: Bacteria > Pseudomonadati > Pseudomonadota > Alphaproteobacteria > Hyphomicrobiales > Phyllobacteriaceae > Mesorhizobium > Mesorhizobium sp. M7A.F.Ca.US.006.04.2.1. The sequence continues at coordinate 4,091 of NZ_RZQA01000520.1, read as the reverse complement.
TACATCAGAAGGATGCGGTTCCACCGGGCGATCAAATCTCCTTCGGAATATGGATTGGCCTGATATCATGAGCAAACAGGTTGAGATCTTCACCGACGGCGCTTGTTCGGGCAATCCCGGCCCTGGCGGCTGGGGCGCGATCCTGCGCTTCAACGGCACCACCAAGGAGCTTTCCGGCGGTGAGGCCGAGACGACCAACAACCGGATGGAACTGTTGGCTGCTATCTCGGCGCTGAACGCGCTGAAGGAACCGTGCACGGTCGAGCTTCACACCGACAGCAAATACGTCATGGACGGCATTTCCAAGTGGATCCACGGCTGGAAGAAGAACGGCTGGAAGACCGCCGACAAGAAGCCTGTCAAGAACGGTGAACTCTGGCAGGCGCTCGACGAGGCCAACAAGCGCCACAAGGTCACCTGGAACTGGGTCAAGGGCCATGACGGCCATGTCGAGAACGAGCGCGCCGACGAACTCGCGCGCGAAGGCATGGCGCCGTTCAAGAAAGGCCCGTTCAAGCCTGCAGCAGCGCCAAAGCCTGCTGCGCCGGCAATCGCGAAGGTGCGGCGCTCGACCCAGAGCTATTGAATTTCAGGAGCGGCGCGGCTCGGGTACGAAGAAGCGGATCAGCCAGTGGGCGGCGGCAACTACTACGATATCGGCGCGCATTCCGTTGTCTACGGCTGGCAGCCGATCGACAGGCCGACACAGCCGTAAGCGCTTATCGTATCAGCAGCGCCGTGCCCCAAAGCCCAAGTGCGAACACCGTGTGCGACACCAGGTTCAGCGCCCGGATCCGCATCGGGTTGGGCCGCTTCGAGGCGGCCCAGCCGGCGCCCATGCCGGGTGCCAGCAGGAACCAGCCGGCGCCGACGGTGACAATGCCGAGGATGAAGGCCGGCAGAAATGTCGGCGCGGCAAGCCAGCCCGCTCCGGCCAGCACCACCAGGATGATGCCGTAGATGATGCCGACAAAATAGTGAAAGGCCCAACCCAGCGCCTTTTCATGCGCGTATGGTGCTGTATCGCCGATATCGTCGTGAAAGACCTTGTCACGGAGATGCCAGACCCAGCGGCCGACCGGCCCCCAGTTCGGCCGTGGCTGGCCGAACGCCTTGTGCAGGAAGATGGCCCAGAGATCCATCAGCACGGTGGCGCCGACGCCGATCGCGATAGCGCGCCAGAAGATGTCAAACATCGCTAGGATCCCCCCAAAGCAACCCATGAACCACAAGCGCCATCGCCGTTGCGGCCGAAGGCGCACTGAAGTTCAGAGCTGTCCCAGAATATGGGCCGCGCCGGACTCGTCGACACCGGGCTTGGTCTCGACATTGAGCGCGGTGACCTTGCCGTCGTCGACGATCATCGAAAATCGCTTCGAACGCAGCCCCATGCCGCTGGCGGAAAGGTCATTGTCGAGGCCCACTGCCTTGGCGAAATCGCCACTGCCGTCGGCCAGGAACAGGATCTTGCCCTCGCCGCCGGTGAAGCGCGCCCAGGCGCCCATGACATGGACGTCATTGACCGAAACGACGGCGATGGTGTCGACGCCGCGCGCCAGGATGGCGTCATGGTTCTCGAGATAGCCGGGCAAGTGGTTGTTGCTGCAGGTCGGCGTGAAGGCGCCGGGAACTCCAAACAGAACGACCTTTTTGCCCGGGAAGATCTCGGCCCCGGTGATCGGCTTGGCGCCGTCGTCGGTCATCGTCTTGAAGGTCACGTCAGGCAGCTTGTCGCCAACGGAAATGGTCATGGATTCCTCGCTTGGGAAAATGGGGAAGGACGTGTCTTTGCGTAGCGAACCCAACGGCTTCCTGCAACCGTTGCGATGGGCTGGATCAAGGGAAAGGCAGAACCCCTTCGACAGCGCCCGCCGCACTCGTCAGCGTATAGTGAAGCCCGCCATCGGTCGGCGTCGTCGAGGGGCGATCGAGGATCGGCACGGTGAAAATCAGCTTGCCGTCCTTTTCGCTGCGGGCCGGGGTGCCGAACATGTAGTCCCGCTCGCCGGCAACGAAGAAGTCCGCCGCCGCCGGATCGCCGGGAAAGCTCGCCTCGACAATCAGCGTCTCATGGTCGCCCGGCAGCACATTGATGCCGAAATCGGACCTCGCGGGCGCAGGCAGTGCCGTAAAACTCGCCTTCACCAGCGCCGCGTCCTCGGCATTGTCCGGATCGGAGGCGGGGTCGACGGTCAGCCGCGTCTGCACCGGAATGCAGATCGTTTCGCAGATGCCGAGAAAGATGTCGGCATCGATCACCGCCGGCTGGTTCGGCGTCGCCAGCGTGAATGTCACCGGCAGAGAGACCGGATAGTTGTAGCCCGCCCATTTGCCATAGCCGTCGTCATGGCGCTGCGGCGCCGGAAACGACAGAGCGGCGTCGGCGATGTTGGTGCTGGCCGAAATGTCGAGTTGCGGCGGCACGCCCGCGTCTCCCGGATCGCGCCAATATGTCTTCCAGCCGGGCTTGAGCGCTATGTCGAGAACGCCCTGTATGCGGCCGGCATCGTCGGCTTTGCCTGATGTAACCAGCCGGACCTTGCCGCCTTCGCTGTTGTACCACGCCGACGAAGAGGCGGCGGCGGGAAGAGCGGTGGCCGATCCGATGGCGGCGCCGAGCAGCAGGATTTTCAAGCTTCGCATGGCGGTGATTTGATCGTCCGTTCGTGGCCGCGCAATGATTTCATGGCCTTGCCGGTATCATATTTGCGTGACTTCGAGGGAGAAGAATGTTCGAGCCGCCGCCACAGGCTTTGGTCGAATCCAGCACGGTGCATCTTTTCGGCGCTTTGGAAACGCGTTACGCTCCCTTCATGGACTTGTTGCGCCACAAGAAGACGGTCGCCAGTCGCGGCTTTCTCGACGATCAGTTCCTGATTGCCATGCCCGGCATGAAGGACGACCGTTTCACGCGCTCGGTCATCTATGTCTGCGCCCATTCCGATGAAGGCGCCATGGGCCTGATCATCAACCAGACGCAGCAGATGCTGTTTCCGGACTTGCTCGTGCAACTGGGCATCATGAACGAGCAGGAGGCAATCCGCTTGCCGGCTCAGGCCCGCGATTTCGTCGTGCGCAATGGCGGCCCCGTGGATCGCAGCCGGGGCTTCGTCCTGCATTCGGGCGACTATCGGGTGGAATCGTCGCTGACCGTTTCCGACGACATCTGCCTGACGGCGACCGTCGACATATTGCGCGCCATATCGTCCGGCCGCGGGCCTCGTCATGCGCTGATGGCGCTCGGCTATTCCGGCTGGGGTGCCGGCCAATTGGAGACCGAGATCGCAGAAAATGGCTGGCTGACCTGTCCGGCCAGTGCCGAGCTTCTGTTCGACACCGATATCGAGCGCAAATACGACCGGATCCTCGCCTCGATCGGTATCGACCTTGCGCATCTCAGCCTCGCTGCCGGACACGCCTGATCCGTTTACGCTTGCGTCAGCGGATACTGCTCTTTCAGCGTCTTCAGCACCTGGTCGCCCGGCATTGGCGCGCCGAACATGAAGCTCTGGACATATTCGCAGCCCATCTGGCGCAGTTCCAGCGCGTCGCTCTCGTCCGAAATGCCCTCGGCGACGACGGACAGGCCGAGTTCATGCGCCATGTTGACCATCGATTTCAGCAGCACCGCGCGCTTGGGCGTGTTGTCGTCGACGAAGCTCTTGTCGATCTTGATGGTGTCGAAGGGGAAACGCGTCAGATAGGCCAATGAGGAATAGCCGGTGCCGAAATCGTCCAGCGACAGGCCGATGCCGAGCTGCTTCAGCTTGGTCAGCACATGGGCGGTCTGCTCGGGATTGTCCATGACAAGCGATTCGGTGAGTTCGAGCCGGAAGCAGCGCGGCTTCAGGTTGGCCCGAGCGATGACCGAGCGGACGTCGCTGACCAGGTCGCGGCGGATCAACTGGCGGCTGGACAGATTCACCGAGACCGACAGCGGCGCGTCGCCGATCTGCTTTTGCCAGCTGGCGAGGTCTTCCGCCGCTTGCTGCGTGGCAAACAGGCCGAGCTGCGCGATCAGGCCGCAGCTTTCGGCGGCCGGGATGAAATCCGCCGGCGGGATCGTGCCGCGGCGAGGGTGGTCCCAGCGC
>NZ_RZQA01000051.1:0-14389 GCF_004022915.1 Mesorhizobium sp. M7A.F.Ca.US.006.04.2.1 | reverse complement strand
TCCCAGGCGCCCTTGGCGGTGATGCCCATCTTCTTGTGGTCATAGCCGGCCGAGCCGCCGCTGGCGAAGGCGTCGTCGAGCCAGAAGCCGTGCTTCTCCGAGATCGCGTTAGCGGTATCGGAGAAGGTCGCCGTGCCCTTGTCGGCGGCAACGACGAAATACGGATCGTCCGGGTCGCGTCTGATAACGCCGGCCGGCGGGATGACGCCGTCGAGGCCGATATTGTCGGTGATCGACAGCAGGCTGGAGACGAAGTTCTTGTAGGCCGAAGTACCGGCCTCGAAGATCGCGTCGCGGCCGGCGCTCATCGGCAGCTTCTTCGGATAGAAGCCCCCCTTGGCGCCCACCGGCACGATGACGGCATTCTTGACCTGCTGTGCCTTGACCAGGCCGAGCACCTCGGTGCGGTAGTCCTGGGCGCGGTCGGACCAGCGCAAGCCACCGCGCGCCACCGGACCGAAGCGCAGATGCAGACCTTCGACCTCGGAGCCGTAGACGAAGATCTCCCGCCACGGCCGCGGCGCCGGCAAGCCCTCGACCGCGTGCGAGTCCAGCTTGATCGCCAGCGACTGGCCCTTTTCTTTCGTATCGGCAACGAAATGATTGGTGCGCAGCGTGGCTTCGATCAGATTGAGGTAGCGCCGGATGATGGTGTCGTCGTCGATGTTCGGCACATCCTCCAGCGCATCCTTGATCTTGGCCTTGAGGTGCTTTGCGGCCACCACGCCTTCGGTCTCCGCTGTCGGGCCAAGCCGGGCGATGAACAGCGCATGCAGGCCACGCGCTATGTCGGGATAGCGGTTGAGCGCGGCGGCGATGAAATCCTGGCTTTGCGGAATGCCGACCTGCTGCAGATAACGGCCATAGGCGCGCAGGATGGTGATCTCGCCAGACCACAGGCCGGCGGTCTGGGCGAGGCCGTTATAGCCGTCATTGTCGACGTCGCCGCGCCAGACGGAGAGGAACGCATCTTCGAACAGCGCGCCGCCATCGGTCAGGTCGATCGGCTGGCCGTAGCTGTTCTCAAGCTCCATGTCATGAATAAAGACTAAGCCGGGCCGATCACTATTGATCGTGCCGACCTGGTCGTCGCCGACCTCGAAAGTGCGCTCGCTGATGACGCGGAAGCCGATGTTTTCCAGCACCGGCACCCGGCGCGACAGCGCCACCGGGCTGCCATGATGATAGATTTTCAGTGATGCCTGGTGCGGTTTCTGCTCGGCATGGCGATAATAATCGATGGCGATCGGATTGCCGGCGCTGATCTTGGCAATGCGCCTGGCATCGGCCAGCGCCACCGCCGCGCTGAACGAATCGCGGTAGCTTTCCGGCAGCCGCGCGGCAATCGCCTTCAAAGCCTGGTCGCCGCCACTGGCCTCGGCCGCATCGGAAAGGGCGTCCTCCCAGGTACGCACGATGTCGCGGATCGCCGCCTCTATCGTCGCTTGCTCGACCTTCGGCGTCTTGCCGCCGGAGCGGCCGATGATGAAGTGCACGCGCGCCAGCCCGCCCTCGGGAAAGGCCGGGTAGTAGGCCGACAGCCGGCCTTCGAATACGGTTTTCAGATAGGAGCCAATCTTCTCGCGCACGACGCTGTCGTAACGGTCGCGCGGCACGAAGACGAGGATTGAGACGAAACGGTCGAATTGGTCGGCGCGCACCAGCGCCCGCACGCGTGGCCGCTCGACCAGGCCCAGAATGGCGGCGGCATGTTTGCGCAGGATCGGCACCGGCACTTGGAACAGCTCGTCGCGCGGATAGCTTTCCAGCACGTTGATCAGCGCTTTGCCGGAATGATCGTGCCGGTCGAAGCCGGACTTGGCGATGATGGTTTCGGCTTTTGACCTCAGATACGGGATCTTCATCACCGAGCGCGTGTAGGCGGTCGAGGTGAACAGGCCGACGATGCGCAATTCGCCCGCGAGCGTACCCTTGGCGGTGTAGGTCTTGATGCCGATGTAATCGAGATAGATGCGGCGGTGCACGGACGACTTGGCATTGGCCTTGGTGACGATCAGCGGCTCCGGCCCATGCAGGAAGGCGCGGATCTCCGGCGTCGTCGTTACCGCTTCGGTGCCGCGCCTGAGCACCAGCACGTCGGGATCGGACAGGATGCCGAGGCCAGGCTTTTCAGCGCGCTCCAGCGTGCCGCTTTCCTCGCCGCCGGTGTATTTGAACTCGCGCATGCCAAGGAAGGTGAAATTGTCGTCGCGCAGCCACTCCAGGAAGGCGAGAGCCTCGGCAACGCTCTTCTTGTCGAGCGGCACGGCCGTATAGCGGAATTCCGAGATCGCCTGATCGAGGCGGGCCAGCATTGGCCTCCAGTCGTGAACGGCGGCATGAACCTGGCCAAGGATCTTGCGCAGCCGCTCGCTCAATCCGCTCGCCTGCTCGGATGTCAGCCGCGGGATGTGGACATGGATGACGCTCAGCCGGTCGTGGCTGCCATCGTCCTTGGCGAAATTGCCGTCGCCGAGGATTTCTTCCACGCCGCCCTTGCCGTGGCGCACGACGATAACCGGATGGGTGACCAGGGTCGGTTCGCCCGATGTCTCGGTGATCTCGCCGAGGATGGAATCGAACAGGAACGGCATGTTGTCGTTGACGACCGTGACAACCGTCATCGGGCGGCCGTCTCGCACAACGCCCGAATCGGCATCGACGGCGACGACGCACTCGCCTTTCCTGTGAGTGGCGACTGCCTGGCCGGCGAGATCGGCAGCCCGCTCCAGGTCGGCCACATCGTAGGGAGCAATGTCTTCAGCTGGCGCGCGGGCGAGCAGATAGTCTGCAAGCCTGGCTGGCCTTTCCTCCGCTTTAAGCGCTGCCGTGGCTTTTTTCTTCGGCTTGCTCGCGGATTTCACGCTGGCCATGACGCACGTCCCTCCCGTCGAATGCTTTTACGACTATGGTAGCAGATGACCGCTGTTTGGCGACAAAGGTTTGACGGCTTGCCAAGAATTATCGGAATTTGGCGACAAGATGCCGCGCAACGAGGAGAAATGACCCATGACCGGCAAAATCAGCGCGCTTGATCTTGGCCAGGGAGAGCTGAGCGAGGCGACAAAAACCTATTTCGCCAAATGCGAGGAGAAGCTCGGCCTCGTCCCCAACGTGCTCAGGGCCTATGCCTTCGACGACAAGAAGCTGCGCGCCTTCACCGACATGTACAACGATTTGATGCTGGGTGAGTCCGGCCTGTCGAAGCTGGAGCGCGAAATGATCGCGGTCGCCGTCTCCTCGATCAATCATTGCTACTATTGCCTGACCGCGCACGGCGCGGCGGTGCGCCAGCTCTCCGGCGATCCGGCGCTCGGCGAAATGATGGTGATGAATTTCCGCGCCGCCGATCTTTCGCCCAGGCAGACGGCAATGCTCGAATTCGCCGTCAAGCTGACGCAAGAGCCGGCCAAGATCGTCGAGGCCGACCGGGGCGCGCTGCGTCAGGCCGGCTTCACCGATCGCGACATCTGGGACATCGCCTCGACCGCTGCCTTCTTCAACATGTCGAACCGCGTGGCCGCGGCAATCGATATGCGGCCGAACGACGAATACCACGCCATGGCAAGGTGACGGATTGCGGCAGGATCCAGACCGGGGCGTTATATTAGCAGTGTCGCATTCTCGTTGCTTGTTTGCCGGTTTGGTCCGATGATCGGCAGGCGGCATGACCGCATGCCGGTTCGATGCCGCTCACCAAGGGAGGAGAACATGGCGAAGTATCTCTACGTCTATCATGGCTCGGGCAAGATGCCGACCGACGAGGCCGAGCGGAAGGCCGCAATGGACGCCTGGAACGGCTGGTACGGCAAGCTCGGCTCGGCTGTGGTCGACGGCGGCAATCCGGTCGGCATGTCGAAGATGGTGCTGCCCGGCGGCAAGGTCGAGAACAATGGCGGCAGCAATCCGGCCGCCGGCTACACGATCGTCGAAGCGAAAGACATCGACGATGCCGTCGCCAAGGCCAAGGACTGCCCGATCCTGATGAACCCGGCCTTCAGCGTCGAGATCGCGCCGATCATTGAAGTGATGTGACGCGCCGGCTCAGGACCGCGTCGCTATGGCGGCCGCCGCACCGGCCATCGTCGTGGCGCTGATGCGATTGGCGATCTTCATGGCGCGCTTGCTCTTCAAAAGCTTGCGCGCCTGTGATGCGGCGAGCACCCAGGCGAGATCGATGGCGACCAGCACCACGGCCATGGTCGCCGTCAGCTCGACCCAGCCGACGATGCTGACCGAAGCGAGGTCGATGACGGTCGGCAGCAGCGCCAGGTAGAACATCATGATCTTGGGATTGCCGAGCGTCACCGCCATGCCGGCGAAGAACAGTTTTATCGCCGAATCCTCGCGCGGCATCTCGCCCTCTTTTGCATCGACAGGCGCGGTCCACATCTTCCAGGCGAGGTAAGCGAGATAGGCAACGCCGACCCATTTCACCACGACGAAGGCGAAATGGAAGGTCTGCGCCACGACAGCCAGCCCGAACACCGCCAGCGATAGCCAGATGCCCTCGCCGATCCACATGGCGAGCAGGAACGGGAACACGTCGCGAAACCCTTTCGAGATGACGCGGGCGACAAGCGCCGCGATCGATGGCCCAGGCGAGCCCGCGGCAACGAACAGAGCGGCGGCGAAAATCAGGAGCGAGGTGGGGTGCATAACCGGGTCTCTGGTTGAAAACCTTCGATTTCGGATATTAACGCAAGTGGCTCGGCTGCGGTAGCACCGACAAAAGACCCTTGTCGGTCCGGCATGTCGCGGCTAGAAAGGCCATCGCGAAACAATTTTGAGCTTCACTTTGCCTACGTAACCGCCGGTCTCGCCAACTCCCCCGACACACTGCATGACACCGCATTTGCGGTATCTGTTTTCATTTTCATGTGTTCTTCTGGGCGGCGGTTCGAGACCGGTTTGGCACTGCTGAACCGTTGTTGCGCGCTGCCGCCCGTGACATCCGATTTCCAATCATAGCAAGCGACCGCCACGCCGCGCCCGCATGGGCATCTCGACATCGCCGGCCTGATGAACTTCCCGACGGGAAGGGCTTATCGGCATGTCTGGACTTCTGCGTATCCACTGGGCAATCGCACCCCAGACCGCACCTCGACCGCTCATCAATTGCAACCGCTGCGGCACCGTGAGGGCCTATTGCAGCAGCGGAAAGTTCCGCGTCAACGCCAGTGGCAAACGCATCGACGTGTGGCTGATCTATCGCTGCATCGACTGCGACAATTCCTGGAATTTCGGCATTTTTGAACGCTGCAACCGCCGCGACATCGACCCGGCGCTGCTGGCGGCGCTCGAAAGCAACGATCCTGCACTCGCTCACCGTCATGCCTTCGATGCGGTGGCGTTGCGCAACCGGATCGGGCGCGTCGAGGAGTTCTCCGATGTCAGCGTTCACAAGCGCAGGCTCGGCGACACCAGGGAAGCCGCGACCGTGTTGGAACTCCAGCTTGGGCTCGAAATGCCGACATCGCTGCGGCTCGACCGGCTGCTCGCAAGTGAACTCTGCATCTCGCGATCACGGCTTCAGGCGCTGGAGGAGAAGCGGCTGCTCATCGTTGACCCGGATGGAGCAAAGGCCCTGCGCAAGCCGGCCCGTGCGAGAAACACGATCCGCATCGATCTGGCCGGCGAGGCCGATCGGCAGGCCATCATCGCGGCTGCCGGTGGATGAACGAAAAAGGGGCGGAACACTGGTTGCTCCGCCCCTCTCCGCTGTTGGAAAAAATAAGAGCTTACGCCGCGCCGACCACCTTGGACGACTTCTCGAACCGCTTGCGCTCGTTCGGATCGAGATAGAGCTTGCGCAGCCGAATGGTCTTCGGCGTCACTTCGACCAGCTCGTCGTCCTGGATCCAGGCCAGCGCGCGTTCCAGCGTCATGCGGATCGGCGGGGTCAGCTTGACCGCCTCGTCCTTGCCGGCGGCACGGATGTTGGTCAGCTTCTTGCCCTTGAGCACGTTCACTTCAAGGTCATTGTCGCGGCTATGGATGCCGATGATCATGCCCTGATACACCTTGACGCCCGGATCGATGACCATCGGGCCGCGATCTTCCAGGTTCCACATGGCGTAGGCGACCGATTCGCCCTGTTCGTTGGAAATCAGCACGCCATTGGTGCGGCCTGGCAGCTCGCCCTTGTAGGGCTCATAGGCATGGAAAAGCCGGTTCATCACGGCGGTGCCGCGCGTGTCGGTCAAAAGCTCCGACTGGTAGCCGATCAGGCCACGGGTCGGCGCATGGAAGACAATGCGCTGACGATTGCCGCCGGATGGGCGCAGTTCGACCATCTCGGCCTTGCGCTCGGACATCTTCTGCACGACGACGCCGGCATGCTCCTCGTCGACGTCGATGACGACTTCTTCGACCGGCTCCAGCAATTCGCCATTCTCGCCCTTCTGCATGACGACGCGCGGACGCGACACGGCGATTTCAAAGCCTTCGCGCCGCATCGTCTCGATCAGCACGGCCAGCTGCAATTCGCCGCGGCCGGAGACGAAGAACGAATCCTTGTCAGGCGATTCCTCGATCTTCAGCGCGACATTGCCTTCGGCTTCGCGCAGCAGGCGGTCGCGGATGACGCGGCTGGTCACCTTGTCGCCTTCGGTGCCGGCCAGCGGACTGTCGTTGACCAGGAACGACATGGTCACGGTCGGCGGATCGATCGGCTGCGCATGCAGCGGTTCGCTCACGCTCGGGTCGCAGAACGTGTCGGCGACGGTGCCCTTCGACAAGCCGGCAATGGCGACGATGTCGCCCGCCTGCGCTTCTTCGATCGGCTGGCGCTCAAGGCCGCGGAAGGCCAGGATCTTGGAAATACGGCCGGTTTCGATCTGAGTACCGTCATGGTGCAGCACCTTGACCGGCTGGTTGGCCTTCAGCGTGCCGCTCTCGATGCGGCCGGTGATGATGCGGCCGAGAAACGGATTGGCTTCCAGGATGGTGCCGATCATGCGGAACGGACCGGGATGAACGGTCGGCTCCGGCACATGCTTGATGACGAGGTCGAACAGCGGCGCCAACTGCTGGTCCTTCGGTCCTTCCGGATTTTCCGAAACCCAGCCATCGCGGCCTGAGCCGTACAGAATCGGGAAGTCGAGCTGCTCGTCGGTGGCGTCGAGCGCTGCGAAAAGGTCGAACACCTCGTTGACCACCTCGACATGACGGGCGTCCGGGCGATCGATCTTGTTGATGACGACGATCGGCTTCAGGCCGACCTTGAGCGCCTTGCCGACGACGAATTTGGTCTGCGGCATCGGCCCTTCGGCGGCATCGACCAGCACGATGGCTGAGTCGACCATCGACAGGATGCGTTCGACCTCGCCACCGAAATCGGCGTGGCCGGGGGTGTCGACGATGTTGATGCGGGTATCCTTCCAGTCGACCGAGGTCGCTTTGGCCAGGATGGTGATGCCGCGCTCCTTTTCGAGGTCGTTGGAATCCATGGCGCGCTCGGCCACGCGCTGATTGTCTCGGAAGGAGCCGGACTGCTTCAAAAGCTGGTCGACCAGGGTGGTCTTTCCATGGTCGACGTGCGCGATGATCGCGATATTACGGATTTTCATGTTCTGGTCTCGGAAGCGTTGCAGGCAGCAGGCCAAAAGGCGCTGCCTCTTTCGGTTGCGCGGCTCATACAGGGTTTTTCGCAGTTGCGAAAGAGGAGGCGCGTCACCAAATACTCATCAAATCTTAAGCATCTGCGTGTGAGATGATTTTGTTAACCAAGGCGGGAACCCTTCGGGGCCCGGGCAGTTCGAACATCATGACCGACAAACTCAACCGATTCTGGCCGCTCATCGCCTCTGTTGCCTTCGCCGTCCTGCTGGCGGCCAACGCCGCGCAGTCGGCCGCGACGACGAAGGAATCACGGCCTGCCTTGCCGTCAGAGGCACAGTCGGCCGAGCAGATTTTCGCCGACGCGCCCGACGGCGTCGACCCGGTGGTGACCGGCCCGGTCAGCGCCGCCTTCAAGCAGCGGCAGGACGCCGCCAACTGCGACAGCGCCGTCTGGCCGAATATCTCCATGGTCTGCTACCCGGACTAAGACATCGCGCGCCCTAGACGCGCGACACCTTTCCATCAGCGCGCGCTTATGCCGACCGTACCGGGTCGAGCGTCACCTTGTAGAGTTCATTGTCGTCGCGATCCATCAGCCGCACCGTCATCTGCTCGCTGGCGCCTGAAATATCGACCAGTCCGAAGAATTGCAGACCTGCCGACGGCGGTAGGTTCTGTCCCTGTTCGGCGGTCGGCGCCTTGATGAACTTCAGCTCCGGACCGAACGTCATGTCGAAATCGTTCGGCCCGAACGTTCCGGCATGGATCGGACCCGAAACGAATTCCCAGAACGGATTGAAATCCTGGAACTGCGCCTTGTCCGGGTTGTAATAATGCGCGGCCGTGTAATGCACGTCGGCGGTGAGCCAGACGGTGTTGCTGATGCCGGCATTCTTGATGAAGCGCAGCAGGTCGGCGATCTCGAGCTCACGCCCTTTTGGCAAGCCATTGTCGCCATTGCTGACTGCTTCGGCACCAACCTTCTTGGTGCCGTCGTCCCAGACGACGAGGCCGAGCGGCATGTCGGCGGCGATGATTTTCCAGGTCGCCTTCGAATTCGCCAGTTCGCGCTTCAGCCATTTCGTCTGCTGTTCGCCGAGCATGCGCGATTGCGGCGTCATCTCATCCTGCATGTCGGGACCATTGGGGCCGCGATAGGAGCGCATGTCGAGGAAGAACACGTCGAGCAGCGGCCCGTAGGCGATCTTGCGATACACGCGGCCGGGCTCGGAAGGTTCGTAGCGGATCGTCGTCATCTCGTGGAAAGCCCGCGCCGCACGGGCCGCCAGCACGTGGATGGATTTTTCCGTATAGCGGCTGTCGGCGCTGAGATCCTTCGAATCCGACCAGTTGTTCAGGACTTCATGGTCGTCCCACTGGTAGAAAGTCGGGCAGATGGCGCTGAGGCCGAGCACGTTCCTGTCCATCATGTTGTACTTCCACTGGTCCCGGTATTCGTCCAGCGTCTCGGCAACCTTGCGCTTGCCGTCGATCAGCACGACGTTCTTCCACTTGCCGCCGCCGGGCAGGTCGACCTCGTCCTTCATGGCGCCGTCGGCATAGATGGTGTCGCCCGAATGCAGGAAGAAGTCGGGCGTGTGCTTGCCGATCGTGGCGTAGGTCTTCATGCCGGTCTCATCGATGCCCCAGCCCTGGCCGGCGGTGTCGCCTGACCAGGCAAAGCGGATGTCGCGCTTCGAGGCCGGCGCCGTCCTGAAGCGCCCGGTGATCGGCTCGGAAACGGCGTTGATGTCGGCGAGATCGGCTGCCGTCATGCGATAGAAGATATCCTGGTCCGAAGCGAGGTCGGTGAGCAGCCGCTTGACGGTGTAGTCGCTGGCCGGCGACGTATCGAGCGGCGCCAGGCGTGTCGCAGTGGCGAAGTTCTCCGTCGACGACACTTCGAACATGACGCGCGACGGGCGATCGGTGCGCGTCCACACCATGCCGCTGGTTGCGTCGACATCGCCGGACTGGACGCCATGGGTGAAGGCCGGCCGCTGACTGGCGCGCGAATAGTAGGGCAGCGCCAGGCTCGAGACGCCAGCCAGGCCAACGGCGCTGGCGGAGGTGACGAAAGCGCGGCGAGTCATCGAAAGCTTGTTCACGGCTGTCTCCTGGATGGCTTGAACGGTGCCACCAAAATCCAGCGTCAATGTTTCAGGGACATCTCGGGATCATGAAGTTTTTCTGACGATCAACAGGCGGGTGGGCGTTTGCGCGGACGGCGAAGCTGCCGATCTTCCTCCGTGTGGGGGAGATGGCAGCTTGGCCGGTAGCGTCTCTCCCTACGCCGCCTGCGGCTCCGGCTCGAATGCCGGCTTGCTGGTGTTGATCAGCAGCGAGATACAGGCAGCGGCTATTGCCGTCATGCCGGCGATCAGGAAGGCCAGTTCGTAATTGCCCTGCAACTCGCGCATGGTGCCACCGAAGGCGGCGGCGGTCGCCGCACCGATCTGGTGGCCGGCGACGATCCAGCCGAACACGATCGGCCCACTGCGATCGCCGAACGCCTCATTGGCGAGCCTCAGAGTCGGCGGCACGGTGGCGATCCAGTCGAGACCGTAGAGCACGGCGAAGATGATCAGGCTGGTCGCTGAGAAGCCGGAATAGGGCAGGTAGATCAGCGACAGGCCGCGGATGCCGTAATAGACGCCGAGCAGCTTGCGCGGGTCGAAACGGTCGGTGAGCCAGCCCGACAATGTCGTGCCGATCAGATCGAAAATGCCCATCATCGACAGCAGGCCGGCGGCCTGCACCTCGCCGATGCCCATGTCGCCGCAAAACGCGATCAGATGCGTGCCGACCAGCCCGTTGGTGGTGAAGCCGCAGACGAAGAAGGTGGCGAACAGATACCAGAACACCCGCGTGCCGGCGGCACGGCGCAGCGTCGAGAACGTATGCGCCAGAAAGTTGCCCTGTGACGCAGGCGGCGTCGGCGGCACATCGTCAGCCTCGGCGCCATAGCGCACCATGCCGATCGATGCCGGCCGCTCCGGCACCAGCAGCCAGACCAGCGGTATCAGGGCAGCGGTCGCGATCGCGACCGCAATGACAACCGGCTGCCAGCCGCCCGACTGTGCCAGAGCGGCGATCAGCGGCAGGAACACCAGCATGCCCGAGGCACTGGAGGCCGACATCAATCCCATGACAAGGCCGCGATTGGTCTTGAACCAGCGATTGACGATGGTCGCGCCGAGCACGCTGGCGACGGCACCGGAACCAATGCCCGAGAACACGCCCCAGGTGATGAACAGATGCCACGGCTTGGTCATCAGCAGGCTGAGCATGGTCGAGCCCGACATCACCACCAGCGAGGCGAGCAGCGTGCGGCGCAGCCCGATGCGCTCCATCAGGGCTGCGGCAAATGGCCCCGTCAAACCGTAAAGCAGAATGCCGACACCGGCGGCCAGGGAGATGATGTCGCGGCGCCAGCCGAAACTGTTCTCGAGTGGCAGCATCATGACCGAGGGTGCGGAGCGCAGGCCAGCCGCGACCAGCAGGCTGAGGAAGATGACGCCGACCACGACGAAAGCGTAGCGCTGGCCAAAGGGGCGAGATTGAGTTATCATGTTACTGACCGGTACGTTGCAGAGTGGGAACATGTATACGTACCGATCGGTAACATTGTCAATCGAGTCACACGATGCCAACCGACAAAAATATTGAACTGACCATCAGCGACGGTCATGCATCCGCTCCGCCGAAAGCCGCCAAGAAGATCCTCGATGTGGCCTATGACCTGTTCTACCGGCGCGGCATCAGGGCGATCGGCGTCGACGAGATCGTCAAGCGTGCCGGCGTCACCAAGCCCAGCCTCTACCGCAGCTTTCCGTCCAAGGACGAACTGGCCGCTTCCTATCTCAGGCAATATGACCGTGAATACTGGGAGCGCTTCGACGAGGCGGTCGCCGCTCATCCCGGCGACCCGCGCGCTCAGATCAAGGCTTTCCTGACCCGCATCGGCAAGCGCACGCAGGTGGCGGACTATCGCGGCTGCGGCATGACCAATGCGGCGGTCGAATATCCCGACCACAGCCACCCGGCTCGCGTGGTCAGCGAGGCCAACAAGCAGGAACTGCGCCGCCGGCTGCGCGCCATGGCGGCTGCGATGGGCGCGCAAGACCCAGACACGCTCGGCGACGGCCTGCTGCTGCTGATCGAGGGCGCCTATATCAGCGGCCAGTTGTTCGGCCTCGGCGGTCCGGCGCAAGCGGTTGCCCGCAATGCCGACCTGCTGATCCAAGCCAGCTTGAAGAAATAGCGTTTGGCGCTACGCTGCGGCGGCTTGCAACGGAGATTGACCGCCATGCGTGCCATTCTGATCCCGCTTGTCCTGGTCGGTCTCGGTCAGGCGGCGCAAGCCGACGGCATTTCCAGCGCCTACACCGATCTGGATTCGAAAACGGACTGCGTGACCTACGCGCAGGCAGAAGAAGGCGACGGCGACTGGGCCGAACTCGCCTGTTCAGGCTATCGCGGCTATCCCGTACTGATCGCCTATGACGACGCCCGTGAATCGCTGTTCTACGGTTTTCCGCCCGGCGGCGACATGACGACGGTCTGGGAAAGCTTTTCCGGCCTCAATTCGTCCGGAGCCAAAGTCGAATGGCGCATCGAAACCAAGGGCGACACGGCAGTGCCCTATGCCGTCATCCATCGCCGCTCGATCAGCAATCCCGAGGACGAGAAAAAGCCGACCGAGGTGCTGCTCGTCGCCAAGGTCGGCCAGATGGACGCCCGCGACGGCTGCACCGTCGGCCTGGTGCTGGCCACCGGCAATCCCGCCGCCAACGACCAGGCGCGCAAGCTTGCCGACGACAAGGCACGCACCTTCGCCTGCGGCAAGGACAGACACACCGTCATCGGCAAAGTGCCGGCCTTCGGCCGGGTCGACAACTGACGGATCGGGCTACTTGGTCGCCTTGGCCCGCTCGATCGCGTCGACGATCATCTTCTTGGCATATTTGGAATCGTGCCAGCCTTCGATCTTGACCCATTTGCCGGGCTCGAGATCCTTGTAGTGCTCGAAGAAGTGCTGCACCTGCTGGCGCGTAATGTCGGGCAGCTGAGTGTATTCGGTGACATTCTCGTAACGCAGCGTCAGTTTTGGCGACGGCACGGCGATGATCTTCTCATCCTGGCCGGCATTGTCTTCCATGATCAGCACCCCGATCGGCCGCACGTTGATGACGCAGCCCGGCACCAGCGCGCGCGTGTTGCAGACCAGCACGTCGATCGGATCGCCGTCGCCCGACAGCGTGTGCGGCACGAAGCCGTAATTGCCGGGGTAGCGCATCGAGGTGTGCAGGAAGCGGTCGACGAACAGCGTGCCGGCCTCCTTGTCCATCTCGTACTTGATCGGCTCGCCGCCGATCGGCACCTCGATGATGACGTTGACGTCCTCAGGCGGATTCTTTCCGCTGGCTATGGCTTCAATGCGCATGGCTTAAATCCCTCTCTCGATGGACGATCGATAGCGGGCGGCGCGTCATGGTGCAATGCGGCGAATGGTGCTGGGTGCGAATGGAACGCCCAATTGCCGAAAGGCCGGGTTGTCATTCCCAGACGAAAGCGACCTTCTTCAGCGCCTTCTGCTCGAAGATCTCGACGCCCTCGGCGACATCGCGGCCACCGGCGCCGGCATAGAAGGCAAGCGCGTTCTGGTTGTCCTCCAGCGCCCACACGACCATGCCTTTCAGCCCGTGATCGGCCAGCCGCGCCTTGGCCGCCGAAAACAGGCGGCTGCCGAGCCCGATGCCCTGATATTCCGGGCGCAGGTACAATTCGTAGATTTCGCCCTGCTGGCGCAGTTCACGGGCGCGGTTCTTGCCGATCGTCGCATAGCCGGCGATCTTGCCGCCGATTTCGACGACCAGAACGGTGGCGGCGCGGCGAATCGCATTCGCCCACCAGTCGGCGCCTCGACGGTTGATCATCGATGTCAGGGTCCGGTGCGGAATGATGCCGGAATAGGCGCCGCGCCAGGCTTCCAGATGCACCTCGGCGATGGCACTGGCATCGCGCGGGTCGGCTTTCCGGATGTCGATCGTCAGCGTATTCATGATTTGTTAACCATAAACCCGCATCGCCCGATTGCAAGGGTCCGGGCGGCCAGCCGGCTGCTTTCTCACAGGCGATCACCGCGCTGGTGAGGGGCCTTCAAGACTTCTGTGGAAAGGCTCAAATCTCGACGAGATGGTCGTCGAGTTCGTTGCTGTCGCCCGCAGTGACCGGGAAATGCTCGGCCAGCACCGCACCCACCAACTCGATCGCCTTGACGAAGCCGTCGGCAAGCCGGTCGTCGCCGGCATGCGCGGTAAGGTCGCGTACGACGCCGTCCCAGACATGCTGGCCGACCTTGGCGTCGATACCCGAATCGGCGACCACCTCGGCATAGCGCTCGGCGATCGAGACGAAGACCAGCACGCCGGTGCGCGCCGTGGTGCGGTGGACGTTGCGGGCGAGGAACTGCTTGATCGCGTTGGCGCGCGCCGCCTGGTAGCGCAGCCGCCTCGGCACCAAGTGAATGCGCAGGCCGGGCAGCGCCCACAACAAGGCCAGCAGGCAGGCAAGCGCCAGGAGCTGGGCGAGGACGAAATGCGGCAGCCGGATCGACAGCCACCAGGCCTCCAGACCGTAGCCGACAGCCAGGCTGACGATCAGCATGCACACGGTCGCCATGAAGGCGGCCGGGAAGAAATAGCCGTCGCTGGCATGCGCCACGACACAGTAGATTTCGCCGTCGGTTTTCTCCTCGGCGGCGCGGATCGCGGTTGCGATGCGCTCATGATCCTGCGGGCTAATTGGTCGTGTTGCCATGATC
>NZ_RZQA01000519.1:0-4656 GCF_004022915.1 Mesorhizobium sp. M7A.F.Ca.US.006.04.2.1 | reverse complement strand
CTTCGCTTGTGGGTGCGGAGCCGGCAGGCGCCGGCATCGAAGCGCAGGGCCTCGGCTGGTCGAGCAAGCATGCCACGGGCATCGCCGGCGATGCCATCACCTCGGGCCTCGAGGTGACCTGGACCACGACGCCGACCAAGTGGAGCAACAACTTCTTCGACAATCTGTTCAACTTCGAATGGGAGCTGACCACGAGCCCGGCGGGCGCGCATCAGTGGACGCCGAAGGGCGGCGCCGGCGCCGGAACCGTGCCGGATGCCCACGATCCGTCCAAGCGCCGCGCGCCTGCCATGCTGACGACCGATCTCGCGCTGCGGGTCGATCCGGCCTACGAGAAGATCTCGCGGCGCTTCCATGAGCATCCGGACCAGTTCGCCGACGCTTTTGCCCGCGCCTGGTTCAAGCTGACCCATCGCGACATGGGGCCGGTCGTTCGCTATCTCGGCCCGCTCGTGCCGAAGGAAGAGCTGATCTGGCAGGATCCGATCCCCGCGGTCGACCACGAACTGGTCGGCGAGCAGGACATTGCGTCGCTGAAGGCGAAGATCCTGGCATCGGGCCTGTCGGTTTCCGAATTGGTCTCGACGGCGTGGGCCTCGGCCTCGACGTTCCGCAATTCCGACAAGCGCGGTGGTGCCAATGGTGCACGCATCCGGCTGGCGCCGCAGAAGGATTGGGAGGTCAACCAGCCGGCGGAACTGTCGAAGGTGCTGGCCAGGCTGGAAGCCATCCAGAAGGAGTTCAACGCGGCACAGACCGGCGGGAAAAAGATCTCGCTGGCCGACCTCATCGTTCTCGGCGGTGTCGCCGCTGTCGAGAAGGCGGCGAAGGATGGCGGCCACGAGGCCAAGGTGCCGTTCACGCCGGGTCGCATGGATGCTTCACAGGAACAGACGGATGTCCATTCCTTTGCCGCGCTCGAGCCGAAAGTCGATGGCTTCCGCAACTATGTCAGGGGCAAGCAGCCGATGTCGGTCGAAGCCATGCTGGTCGACCGGGCGCAATTGCTGTCGCTGACCGCACCCGAAATGACGGTGCTGGTCGGCGGTCTTCGTGTGCTCGGCGCCAACACGGCCAACTCGAAGCACGGCGTGTTCACCGACCGGCCGGGTACGTTGACCAACGACTTCTTCGTCAACCTGCTCAGCATGAACACGGTCTGGGATCCGGCCGCCGGCTCCGACGAAGTCTACGAGGCGCGTGACCGCAAGACCAAGGCGGTCAAGTGGACCGGCACCCGTGCCGACCTGATCTTCGGCTCGCACGCCCAATTGCGCGCGCTTGCCGAGGTCTACGGGTCGGCGGACGCCAAGGCGAAATTCACCAGGGATTTCGTTGCGGCATGGACCAAGGTGATGAACGCCGACCGCTTCGACATCGCCTGAGATCGCTAAAGGCGCTCCGGCGCGGCCGCGCCGGATCGCCGGTCCTCCCAAGGACACAACGCCAGGGCCGCGTTTCCAGTGATGGGAGCGCGGCCTTTGTCGTATGGGGCCGCGCTTTGGTGGACCGTGCCTCCCTGGTCAAGCATGCTATTTTGTGGGCATCGCGTCTGCACCGGTGCACCATGATCGAAATCGTCAAACCCGCGTTCGAACATCTGCCGTCCTACAAGGCGGCACTCGAACGCGGCTGGTCGCCGGACAATGTGCGATTGCTGGAAGCGACGCGCGAGCAGCTTGCGGCAATCGAAAGGGATCCCGTGGCTTTTCTCGCCGACCTCGATGATCCCCAGGCCAGGGGCGGTCCGATCACCTTGCCCGACGGCAAAAAGGTGCCGCGCCTGCCGGGCTTCCGCCGCTGGATCTGGGACGGCGAGGCGTCGGGCTCGATCGGCTTTCGCTGGCAGAAGGGCACGTCGGACCTGCCGCCGCATGTGCTCGGCCATATCGGCTATGCGGTGGTGCCGTGGAAGCGGCGGCGCGGTTACGCTACACAGGCGCTGCGCCTGATGCTGGAGGAGGCGAGGGCGGTCGGCCTGGCTCACGTCGAGATCACCGCCAAACCGGGCAATCCGGCCTCGCACAAGGTGATCCTGGCCAATGGCGGCAAGCTCGTCGAACGCTTTTTCGAGGACGCCGCCTATGGCGGAGCGGAAAGCTTGCGGTTCCGGATCGAGCTGTAGGATGTATCTCAACCATGCTCATCGGCGCACAGCGCATGATCCGACAGCGCGCGGATGACGTAGCAATCGCCGACCGTCTGGCCATTGCAGCACGTGGCGATGCGTTCGAGCTCGGCCTCGAGCCGCTTCAACTGGGCAATCTTTTCCCGCACCGAGATCAGTTGCTCCTCGGCGATCTTGTCGGCGTGGCCGCAGGGTTGCTCGGGGTGGCCGCTCAAATCGATCAGAGAGCGGATGTCCTCGACGGCGAAACCGAGATCGCGGGCGTGGCGGATGAAGGCCAACCGCTCCAGCTCCTGCCTGGAATAGCGGCGCTGGTTGCCTTCCGAGCGCTCGGGTGCGGCAACAAGGCCCATCTGCTCGTAGTAGCGGATGGTCGGCACCTTGACCCCGGTGCGGCGCGAGAGATCACCGATCGAAAACATGAATTGCCTCTTGAAGCTCTAGTGACTAGAGCAATTACAGTGCCTGACATCAGCGTTCAAGACCCATGCGGCGACGCCGCGCGGGCAAGACAGACAGGTGATGTGATGACGGCGCCCCTCGACCAGGTAAAAATCAGGCAGACGCGGTTCAAGATCGGCGGCATGGATTGCGCCTCTTGCGCAACCAAGATCGATACGGCGGTGCGTCGCCTAGACGGCGTCGCCGATGTCTCGGTTTCGGTGACCGGTGCCAGCATGACGGTCAGCCATGGCGGCGCGTTGCCGGAAGACAGGGTGCTGCAGCAGGTTGCTCGGCTCGGCTACGGCATCGTCAGGGCCGAGGCACATGTATCGCCGATGTCAAACAAGGCGCACGCCGATCACGTCCACAATGACCATGAAGGCCACGATCATGCGAGCCACGATCCCGATCCCGATCATGGCCATTCCGAGACGGGGCAGGCGTGGTGGCGTTCCCGCCGGGCGGTGCTGACGCTCGCCTGCGCGGCAGCGCTTCTCGCCGCATACGGCATCGGCCATCTGTTCCCGGTGGCGGAACGCGGGGTGTTCCTGGCCGCGCTGTTGGTCGGCCTGGTGCCGATCGCACGGCGCGCGCTGATGGCCGCATTGGCCGGCACGCCGTTTTCGATCGAGATGCTGATGACCATCGCGGCGATAGGCGCCGTGATGATCGGTGCCACTGAAGAGGCCGCCGCCGTGGTGGTGCTCTTCCTGATCGGCGAGCTTCTGGAGGGTGTCGCCGCCGGCCGGGCGCGGGCGAGCATCCAGGGACTTGCCGATCTGGTGCCGAAGACGGCCTTGGTCGAGCGCGCAGGCGGCACATCGGAGTGTCCCGCCGAAGACCTTGCGGTCGGCGATATCATCCTGGTGCGGCCGGGCGACCGCATCCCGGCCGATGGCGAGATCATCGAGGGCGCGAGCGAAATCGACGAGGCGCCGGTGACCGGCGAGAGCACGCCGAAGCGCAAGGGCGTTGCGGACGCCGTCTTTGCCGGCACGATCAGCATCGATGGCGTGCTCAAGGTGCGGGTGACGGCGGCCGCTTCCGACAACACCATCGCCCGAATCGTGCGGCTGGTGGAGGAGGCGCAGGAGGCCAAGGCGCCGACAGAGCGCTTCATCGATCGCTTCTCGCGCACCTACACGCCGGCGGTGCTGGCGGTCGGTGCGCTGGTGGCATTGTTGCCGCCGCTGCTTGCCGGCGGCGACTGGAACGAATGGATCTACAAGGGCCTGGCGATCCTGCTGATCGGCTGCCCCTGCGCGCTGGTCATCTCGACCCCGGCGGCGATCGCCGCGGGCCTTGCGACCGGTGCGCGGCGTGGCCTGTTGATGAAAGGCGGTGCGGTGCTGGAAGGCTTTCGCCGGATCACGGCGGTCGCCTTCGACAAGACCGGCACGCTGACCGCAGGCAAGCCTGCCGTCACCGACGTCGTGGCGTATGGAAGGGATGAACGCACCGTGCTGGCGCTGGCGGCAGCACTGGAGCAGGGCTCCAGCCATCCGTTGGCGATGGCGATCCTGGACCGGGCCAAGGCCGACAAGGCGCCGGTGCCGCCGGCTCTCGCGGCGAAGGCAATCTCGGGCAAGGGTGTCGAGGGCAGCGTTGGCGGCGTCGCCGTCTTCCTCGGCTCCGGCCAGGCGGCGGGCGAACGCGCCGACATGACGCAAGCGCAGCGCCTCGCCGTCGACAGCCTCAACGGCCAGGGCAAGACGGTGTCAGTGCTGGTCGCCGATGGCGTGGTGGCCGGGCTGATTGCCATGCGCGACGAGCCGCGGCCGGATGCTGCGGCCGGGATCGCGGCGCTGAAGGCCGAGAGCATCCGCGCGGTGATGCTGCCCGGCGACAACCGCCGCACGGCGCAAGCCATCGCCGCTTCGCTCGGCATCGAGGCGCGGGCGGACCTGTTGCCCCAGGACAAGCAGCGCATCGTCGGCGAATTGCAGCGCGAGGGTTTCAAGGTCGCCAAGGTCGGCGACGGCATCAACGACGCGCCGGCGCTCGCGGCCGCCGATATCGGCATTGCCATGGGCGGCGGCACCGACGTGGCGCTGGAGACCGCGGACGCGGCGATCCTGCACGGC
>NZ_RZQA01000518.1:0-4695 GCF_004022915.1 Mesorhizobium sp. M7A.F.Ca.US.006.04.2.1 | reverse complement strand
TCAGGATATTTGGCATGGTCGGCGTAGACGATCGCGGCCTTGTATTTTCGGGCAAGTGCTGCGAATTCCGGCACGACAAAACTGTCGTTGCGGACTTCGAGCGCATGGCGCAGCGCAACGCCGTCCTGCTTTTCCGGTAGCAGCTTCAGGAAGGCTTCGAAATCGTCCGGATCGAATTTCTTGGTCGGCGCGAACTGCCACAGGATCGGCCCGAGCTTTTCGCCGAGCGCCGCCACGCCGGAGCCAAGGAAGCGCATCATCGATTCGCCGGCCTCGCCCAGCACGCGCCGGTTGGTGACGAAGCGGTTGCCCTTCAGCGAATAGACAAAGCCGTCCGGCGCTTCGCTGGCCCATTTGACGAAGGTCGGCTCCTTGAAGCTGGAATAGTAGGTGCCGTTGACCTCGATGCTCGGCACCTGGCGAGTGGCGTAGTTCAACTGCTTGGCCTTGGAAAGCTTGTCGGGATAGAAGGACGTATCCCAGGGTTCGAAGGTCCAGCCGCCCATGCCGGCGCGGATTGTTCCCGATGTGCTCATTGTCATCCTCCCAATGCAGAAAAAGATCAGGCCGCGGTAATCTGATCGACGGTTTTGATCATGTCGACGAGCACCCATCCTGGCCGGTAGGGATTGGGCCGGCGACCCGTTTCGTGGAAACCATAGGCAAGATAGAGCGCAATGTTCCGCTCCATCCTGGCGTTGGTGTAGAGCCGCACTTCTGGCAGACCCCAGAGATGGGTCTGCTCATCCGCGTGTTTCAGCAGCGCAATGCCGAAGCCCTTGCCTTGAAAGTCGGGGGAGACCGCGACGGAGAATATCATCGCGTGGTCGTCATGTCGCTCCAGCGCGATCAGCCCGGCAAGCTCGCCGCCACTTTCCAGCAACCAGACCTCGCCGCGCGCGATGCGCGGCGCATAGTCCTCGGTGACCGGGATCGGCGGCGCGCCGAACAGCGCGATGTAAGGCGCATAGGCCGCTTCCGTCAGCGAGACGACGGTTTGGAGATCACCGGCAAGCGCTCTTCTGATTGTCATTCAAAAGCTCTCCAGAGCTCTCCAGGCGCCAACCGGTCGATCACTCCGCCGCTTCGCGTTTGCCTCCGGGACGTCGCTCCAGAAGCTCCTTGAGGAACTGGCCGGTGTAGCTGCGCTTTTCGCGCACGATGGCTTCCGGCGTGCCGGAGGCGACCAGTTCGCCGCCGCCGTCGCCGCCTTCGGGGCCGAGGTCGAGCACCCAGTCCGCGGTTTTTATCACTTCGAGATTGTGCTCGATGACCACCACCGTGTTGCCCTGGTCTACCAGTTCGTGCAGCACTTCCAGCAGTTTGGCAACGTCGTGGAAATGCAGGCCAGTGGTCGGCTCATCCAGGATGTAGAGCGTCTTGCCGGTCGCCTTGCGCGACAGTTCCTTGGCCAGCTTGATGCGCTGCGCCTCGCCGCCGGACAGCGTTGTCGCCTGCTGGCCGATATGGATGTAGCCGAGGCCGACCTGCTTCAGCGTGTCGAGCTTGTCGCGCACGCCGGGCACCGCGGCGAAGAAATCGACGCCTTCCTCGACCGTCATGTCGAGCACGTCGGCGATCGACTTGCCCTTGAACAGGACATCGAGCGTCTCTCTGTTATAGCGCTTGCCGTGACAGACGTCGCAGGTGACGTAGACGTCGGGCAGGAAGTGCATCTCGATCTTGATGACGCCGTCGCCCTGGCAGGCCTCGCAGCGGCCGCCCTTGACGTTGAACGAGAAGCGTCCCGGCTGATAGCCGCGCGCCTTGGCCTCCGGCAGGCCAGCGAACCAGTCGCGGATCGGCGTGAAGGCGCCGGTATAGGTGGCCGGGTTTGAACGCGGTGTGCGGCCGATCGGCGACTGGTCGATGTCGATGACCTTGTCGAGGAATTCGAGGCCCTCGATGCGGTCGTGGTCGGCCGGATGTTCGCGCGAGCCCATGATGCGTCTCGAGGCGGCCTTGAACAGCGTCTCGATCAGGAAGGTCGACTTGCCGCCGCCGGACACGCCAGTGACGGCGGTGAAGGTGCCGAGCGGGATTTCGGCGGTGACGTTCTTCAGATTGTTGCCGCGCGCGCCGACGATCTTGATGCGGCGGTTCTTCTTCGCTTCACGCCGCACGCCGGGCGTCGCCACTTCGAGCGCGCCCGACAGATATTTGCCAGTGATCGAATTGGGATTGGCCATGACCTGCTGCGGCGTGCCCTGGGCGATGATCTCGCCGCCATGGATGCCGGCGGCCGGGCCCATGTCGACGACATAGTCGGCATGCAGGATGGCGTCCTCGTCATGCTCGACGACGATCACCGTGTTGCCGATGTCGCGCAGGTGCTTCAGCGTATCGAGCAGGCGCGCATTGTCGCGCTGGTGCAGGCCGATCGACGGCTCGTCCAGCACATAGAGCACGCCGGTCAGGCCGGAGCCGATCTGCGATGCCAGCCGGATGCGCTGGCTCTCGCCGCCCGACAGCGTGCCGGAATTGCGCGACAGCGTCAGATAGTCGAGCCCGACATCGTTGAGGAAGCGCAGCCGTTCACGGATTTCCTTGAGCACACGCACCGCGATTTCGTTCTGCTTGTCGTTGAGCGACGCGGGCAGGTCGGTGAACCACTGGTCGGCCTTGCGGATGGAAAGCTCGGTGACTTCGCCGATGTGCCTGCCGGCGATCTTCACCGCCAGCGACTCGGGCTTCAGCCGATAGCCCTTGCAGACCGGGCAGGGTGTGGCCGACATGAAGCGCTCGATCTCCTCGCGCATCCAGGCGGATTCGGTCTCTTTCCAGCGCCGCTCGAGATTGGGGATGACGCCTTCGAAAGTTTTCGTCGTCTTGTAGGAGCGCAGGCCGTCATCATACTGGAAGGTGATCTCGCGCTCGCCGGTGCCGCGCAGGACGGCTTCCTTGGCCTCTTCAGACAAATCCTTGAACTTGTCGCCGAGCTTGAAGCCATAGGCCTTGCCCAATGCCTCCAGCGTCTGCGCGTAATAGGGCGAGGTCGACTTCGCCCACGGGCTGACGGCGCCGTCGCGCAGCGAGATGTTTTCATCCGGCACGATCAGATTGCCGTCGATGGCGCGCTGGCTGCCGAGACCGTCGCAGGTCGGGCAGGCGCCGAACGGGTTGTTGAACGAGAACAGCCGCGGTTCGATTTCCGGAATGGTGAAGCCGGAGACCGGGCAAGCGAACTTTTCCGAGAACAGGATGCGCTCATGCGTCTCGTTCTTCGACTTGTTGACCGAATCCTCGCCGGTCTGGCTGGAATCGAGCGGCTTGTCGGCGAATTCGGCGACCGCCAGCCCATCGGCCAGCTTCAGCGCCGTTTCGATGGAATCGGCAAGCCGCGTCGCGAGGTCGCCGCGCACGACGATGCGGTCGACGACGACATCGAGGTCATGCTTGTACTTCTTGTCCAGCGCCGGCACGTCGGCGATCTCATAGAAGACGCCGTCGACCTTGACGCGCTGAAAGCCCTTCTTCTGCAGTTCCAGCAATTCCTTGCGGTACTCGCCTTTGCGGCCGCGCACCATCGGCGCCAGGATGAACAGGCGCGTGCCTTCCTCGATCGCCAGCACGCGGTCGACCATCTGCGAAACCGTCTGGCTCTCGATCGGCAGGCCGGTGGCCGGCGAATAGGGGATGCCGACGCGCGCAAAAAGCAGGCGCATATAGTCGTAGATCTCGGTGACGGTGCCGACCGTCGAACGCGGGTTCTTCGATGTGGTCTTCTGCTCGATGGAAATGGCAGGCGACAGGCCGTCGATCTGGTCGACGTCAGGCTTCTGCATCATTTCGAGGAATTGCCGCGCGTAGGCCGACAGGCTTTCGACGTAGCGCCGCTGGCCCTCGGCATAGATCGTGTCGAAGGCAAGCGATGACTTGCCGGACCCCGACAGGCCGGTCATGACAATCAGGCTGTCACGCGGCAGGTCGAGATCGACATTCTTCAGATTGTGTTCGCGCGCCCCGCGAATGGAAAGATATTTATGGTCGGCCATAGCCGGTCGCCGCCTCAGAATCTGGAATTTCCTGGAATGGCGGGTTTTCCCGGCCATCCCCTATGTAGGTAGTTTTGCCGCCACGTCGAGAGACGCCACAATTCCCGACAAAAGCGTTTAAGCGTCTTTCGCGTGAACGGGCAAGCGGAAAGAACAAAGGCCGAACACGCTCCTGACAAAGCTGTGCAAAAACTGACTTGTACGTAACCTCCCGGCGATCACGTTTTTCGGTAACCGGCTATTGATGGTTGACGCGGGCAACCCAGGAGCGCAGTCTCCGGAAGTCAACGAAGCCGGCCGTCTTTCGATGGCCTCGCCGCCCAAAGGCGGCCTGCGAGACGCCGCAGGCATTTGCGATTTGTGCTTCGAATTGACAACAATCGCAACGGACAGAGGAGCGGAGCTATGACGCCACCGGATCGTCCCCTAGGGTTCCAGTTGTCACTGGAGCCGCGGCAGGCATAAGTGCCAGGGTTTAGCGTCTGCGCCACCCGGCAAACCGTGACCTGCCATATCTCCTAAAAATCAGAGACTGCTAGTCGGATCGTCGGCCGAACGCCGCGGTGCATCCGAAATCAAACGCCGGCAGTACACTCCCGGCAAAGTTGGATTTGAGATCCAGAAGGCCCCGTCCGTTTGCCCAAGGCACGGCGGGGCCGTTTTTTGTGGGGAACGCTCATTTCCGCGCGCACTCAGTGAC
>NZ_RZQA01000517.1:0-4730 GCF_004022915.1 Mesorhizobium sp. M7A.F.Ca.US.006.04.2.1 | reverse complement strand
GTTCAGCACGATGCCGCCACCGGCAAAGGCGCCGATATAGAAATAGACGAAGTCACGCGCAGCGCCCGCCTGCCCGAAGACGAGTTCGGCGCCGCAGGCCGACGTGGCGTCGTTCTGCAAATAGACCGGAAAATCGCATTGCGCCTGGATGTCGGCCCTGATGTCGCGGTGACGCCATTCGTCCATCACGTCGCGCGGGGCGCCGGCGGTATCGGCCCAGTTCCACAATTCGAACGGCATGGCGATGCCCAGCCCGGCGATGCGCTTGTCTTGCGCGGGCGTGAGCTCGCCGCGCATCTGCCGCATGCCGTTGCTGACGAAGTCCACCGTCTCGCGCGGCGCCGGGTAGCGATAGGAATGCTGCAGCATCGAACGGACATTGCCAAGGAAGTCGATCAACACCAGTTCAGCGCTGCGGCGGCCGATCTTCAGGCCGATGAAGAAAGCGCCTTCGGGATTGAGCGCCATCGGGATGGAAGGCTGGCCGATCTTGCCGCGCAACGGCGCCTGACGCAGCAGGAGGCTTTCTTCCTCCAACTCGCGCATGATGACCGAAACCGTCTGCGCCGAAAGTCCGGTCATGCGGGCGATGTCGGATTTTGCCAGGCTGCCGTGTTGACGCACCAGCGACAGCACCAACCGCTCATTGTGGTCGCGCATGCCGCTCTGGTTGGTGCCGCGGTGAATGAGGCTGTCATTCACCTCGGGCGAACCGTGCCTCGCAATGGCCGTTTCCACCCTGTTCCTCCCGTCGTTTCCCCTCAATGCTTTTGGGCCAGAATGGGTGAACGAAGCAATGCTGTCAATAATAAATAAGAGTGATTTAATTATTGACACGGGCTTCGGCCTGGTGTCTGTTAAGGCAGCGTCCACGCTGGGAGAATTTCGTTGGATGCGCTGCAGGTGCCGGTTGGCCGGCATCGGAATGGTTCCACTGGGAGGAAAATCGTGACCAATACAAAATTGTTGAAATCGACCGTGTTTGCCGCCGCGGCTCTGGGGCTGATGGCGTTTGCCTCGTCCGCATCCGCGGCCGGTGTCGGCGCCTGCCTGATCACCAAGACCGACACCAATCCCTTCTTCGTCAAGATGAAGGAAGGCGCGACCGCGAAGGCCAAGGAACTCGGCGTCGACCTCAAGACCTATGCCGGCAAGATCGACGGCGACAGCGAGAGCCAGGTCGCGGCGATCGAAAGCTGCATCGCCGATGGCGCCAAGGGTATCCTGATCACCGCATCCGACACCAAGGGCATCGTGCCGACCGTGAAGAAAGCGCGTGATGCCGGCCTGCTGGTGATCGCGCTCGACACGCCGCTCGATCCGATCGACGCCGCCGATGCGACCTTCGCGACGGACAATCTCGAAGCAGGCAAGCTGATCGGGGCCTGGGCCGCCGCCACGCTCGGCGACAAGGCCAAGGACGCCAAGATCGGCTTCCTTGACCTGACGCCTTCGCAGCCGACTGTCGACGTGCTGCGCGACCAGGGCTTCATGATGGGCTACGGCATCGATGTAAAAGATCCCAACAAGATCGGCGACGAGACCGATCCGCGCATCGTCGGCCATGACGTCACCAACGGCAACGAAGAGGGCGGCCGCAAGGCGATGGAGAACCTCCTGCAGAAGGACAACACCATCAACGTCATCCACACCATCAACGAGCCCGCCGCTGTCGGCGCCTACCAGGCGCTCAAGGCTGTCGGCCTCGAAAGCCAGGTGCTGATCGTTTCCGTCGACGGCGGCTGCCCCGGCGTGAAGTCGGTGGCCGAAGGTGTCATCGGCGCCACTTCGCAGCAATACCCGCTGCAGATGGCTGCACTCGGCATCGAGGCGATCGCCGCTTTTGCCAAGGACGGAACCAAGCCGAAGCCGACCGAAGGCAAGAACTTCTTCGACACCGGCGTCAACCTGGTGACCGACAAGCCGGCCACCGGCGTCAAGTCCATCGACACCAAGGAAGGCCTCGCCAAGTGCTGGGGCTGATGCCGTTCTGACCGGCATCCAAGGAACCTGAGCGGTCGGGGCTTGATCCCCGGCTGCTTCGGGTGGACGATGGCTCGCGTGACCGCGAACAATCCCGGCAGCAGACCGGAAAGGCGTGGACTGGCGTCGGCGTTTGGCTGAAGCCTACGGGGAGAAAACATGGCTCAAGCTCAGGAATTCGAGAAGGTTCTCTCGAGCAGCGACACCAGCGTTGCTGCTTTTGACGAGCACAAATCGGCCGTCAAGCGTATCCAGCATTTCTTGCATTCGACGCCGGCCGCGGTGCCGCTGATCGTCCTGGTTCTGGCGATCATCGTCTTCGGCATCACCATCGGTGGGCGTTTCTTTTCGTCCTACACGCTGACGCTTATCCTGCAGCAGATCGCCATCATCGGCATTCTGGGGGCTGCGCAGACATTGGTCATCCTGACCGCAGGCATCGACCTGTCGATTGGTGTGATCATGGTGATTTCAGCGGTGATCATGGGCAATTGCGCGGTCTCCTACGGCATGCCGAGCGCGCTCGCAGTGGCGATCGGGCTTGCCGCCGGCGCCGCCTGCGGGCTGCTCAACGGGGTGCTTGTCGCCTACATGAAGCTACCACCCTTCATCGTGACGCTTGGCACCTGGAACATCGTCATGGCCACGAACTTCATCTATTCGGCCAACGAGACGATCCGCGACACCGACGTCGATACCCAGGCGCCGCTGCTGCATCTCTTTGCCATCAGTTTCAAGGTCGGCACTGCGGTGCTGACGCTCGGCGTCATTGCCACGGTCCTGCTCGTGATGATCCTCTGGTACGTGCTCAATCACACGGCGTGGGGCCGCCATGTCTACGCCGTTGGCGATGACCAGGAGGCGGCGAAGCTGTCGGGCATCCAGACCAAGAAGGTGTTGATGACGGTCTACACCTTGGCCGGCCTGATCGCCGCTTTCGCGGCCTGGGTCTCCATCGGCCGCAACGGCTCGATCTCGCCGTCGGCTGCCGTCACCGACTACAATCTGCAGGCCATCACCGCGACGGTGATCGGCGGTATTTCCCTCTTCGGCGGACGCGGCTCCATCCTGGGCACGCTGTTCGGCGCGATGATCGTCGGCGTCGTTTCCATGGGCCTCAACATGCTGGGCGCCGATCCGCAATGGAAGGTGCTGCTCACCGGTGTGCTGATCATCGGCGCCGTGGCAGTCGACCAATGGATCAGAAAGGTGTCGGCATGACCATGACCCAGGAACCCATCCTCACCGCGCGTGGCCTGATCAAGCGCTATGGCCGTGTCACCGCCCTCGACAATGCCGACTTCGACCTTTATCCCGGCGAAATCCTCGCCGTCATCGGCGACAACGGCGCCGGCAAGTCGTCGCTCATCAAGGCGATTTCCGGCGCGGCCGTGCCCGACGAAGGCGAGATCCGGCTTGAAGGCAAACCCGTCGCCTTCAAATCGCCGATGGAGGCACGCGAAGCCGGCATCGAGACCGTCTACCAGAATCTGGCACTGTCGCCGGCGCTCTCGATCGCCGATAACATGTTCCTTGGCCGCGAGATCCGCAAACCGGGTTTTCTGGGCGATTGGCTGCGTATGCTCGACCGTCCGGCGATGGAAAAGCGCGCCCGCGACAAGCTTACCGAGCTTGGCCTGATGACCATCCAGAACATCAGCCAGGCTGTGGAAACGCTCTCGGGGGGCCAGAGGCAGGGCGTTGCGGTGGCGCGCGCGGCCGCCTTCGGCAGTCGTGTGGTGATCATGGACGAGCCGACGGCCGCCCTTGGCGTCAAGGAAAGCCGCCGCGTGCTCGAGTTGATCCTCGACGTCAAGAAGCGCGGCCTGCCGATCGTGCTGATCTCGCACAACATGCCGCATGTGTTCGAAGTGGCCGACCGCATTCACATCCACCGGCTCGGCCGTCGCCTCTGCGTCATCGATCCCAAGCAATATACGATGTCCGATGCCGTGGCCTTCATGACCGGAGCAAAGGTTCCGCCCGAGGCAGCGCTGGCGGCCTGATACATGTCGCCCAAGTGCTGGAGGGTTGGCGGCACGGCAAGCACGGAACAGGAATTTGAAGCGCGTCGCGCGACCGTCTTGGCGCGTCACACTTGCGAATTGCCAAATTGCCGCAGGGGGCATGCCGGTTCGGGCATGTTTAAATCGATTGAATATATAGCGGTATCAGCTAGCATGGGCTGGGAGGAGCGATGAAAGCCGGTATGATCATGGCAACCGCACGAGAGGCATCATGACGAGCGCGATGACATCCGAACCCCTTCCTCCACTGCTCGAAAATCCTGATCCCAAGACACTCGCACGTGAAGTCTTGGTGGCCCTCAAATACCGGGTCGGCAAGGATACCACCGTTGCGACCCAGTACGACTGGCTGACCGCCTCGATCAAGGTCGTGCGCGACCGGATCGTCGATCGCTGGATGCAGGCGACGAAGGAGGCGTACGATCAGAAGGAAAAACGCGTCTATTATCTGTCTCTGGAGTTCCTCATCGGCCGCTTGATGCGCGATGCCTTCTCCAATCTCGGCCTGATGGACAACATGCGCGAGGCCCTGTCGTCTCTGGGCGTCGATCTCGATCTCATCGCCGCACTCGAGCCGGATGCCGCACTTGGCAATGGCGGCCTCGGGCGGCTTTCGGCCTGCTTCCTGGACAGCATGGCGACCGTCGACATTCCCGCGCATGGCTACGGCATCCGCTATGCCAACGGCATGTTCCGCCCGGAGATTCCCGACGGCTGGCA
>NZ_RZQA01000516.1:0-4740 GCF_004022915.1 Mesorhizobium sp. M7A.F.Ca.US.006.04.2.1 | reverse complement strand
GACCAGCAGTGTTCCCGCGTCAGCCCTGCATGCCGGCTAAAGGTTCTGGTGCCGGGCGGGTTTGTGAAGCTTTTGGGGCAACGGCATCGGATGTGAGCGATTGCCTGATTCGGTTTTCAGCTCCGTCGTCTATGCCCAAAGCAGACAGTTGATCTCGCGCGAATACAAAAGAACAAAAAGAACAGATTCTCCTGCGTGCATACAAAACATGTTAAGTGCCCGCAGGTTGTGAAAAAGCGCGGAATTACAGCACTGAACTCCGAAATGCCGCATATTCCTTTGTGCTAAAGTACAATAACGTGATCTTCTGCTTGAGCAGGCGAATCTTCGCGCTGTATGGTACAAGTACGAGAAGGCGAATGCTTTCGGACTCGAATCGCCCGGGACAAGTCCTGGGGACAAGGAGTCGCTTTGACATACGGAGCTGCCAATCTGAACGACGACGCTGCCGGACCGAAGAGCACGCTTGCCACTACGGTCTATCAGCAATTGCGGGACGATCTTCTCGGCGGTGTCCTTGAAGCCGAGAGCAAGCTGCGGGTCGAGTGGGTGGTCTCCAAATATGGAGCCGGCGCCTCGCCTGTCCGCGAAGCCCTCAATCGCCTCGCCTCGGAAGGGCTTCTCGGCCGGCACGACCAGCGCGGCTTCTTCATCATGCCGGTCAGCGCCTCGGAACTCGAGGAGCTGACGCGCACCCGCTGCTGGCTCGAGGAGCGAGCGCTTCGCGAATCCATCACCCACCGCACCGCCGAATGGGAAGAACAGCTCGTGCTGGCGCTGCATCGCCTGGGACGCGCGTCACGCCTGGCACCGCAGAATCTCTTCTCGCTCAATCCCGATTGGGAGAGGCTGCATCGCATCTTCCACAGGGTGCTGATTTCGGCCTGCCGGTCGCAATGGCTGGTGGGGTTTTGCGACCAGCTCTCCGATCACGCCTATCGCTACCGGCAAATGGCCAATGATGGCGAAGGCGTCCAGCGCGACGATTTCGGCGAGCATCGTCTGATCGCCGAATATGCCCTGGACGGCAATGCCGACGGTGCCGTCGAGGCCCTGCTCAACCACTACCGGTTGACTGCGGCCATGTGCATGAAGCGCTTCGAGCAGGACGAGGAAACGAAAGAAATCGCCGGCAAACGCGCTCGGCGATAGCAGTCGTTTCCTGGCGGGTCTCTTGTGCTCGTTTCTTGCACGCAACCTGCGTCGGCGCGGCCGGCGTGAACCGCTGTCGGCGGGCTTGACGGCGCGGCCAAGAACCGCGAACTCTCGCCGCCGAGGCATGCCGCGACAGGCGCATGCTCAGCGCCGCAGCACCCCAGGGAAGCCTTCATGAGCAATCATCTGTTCGATGCGTTCCGGTTCCGGATGCCGGCGCCAGCGCGCTTGCTGATGGAAACCGATGATGGCCGCTCGATCACCTATGGCGATATGCTGGCCCGCTCGGCGCAGCTTGCGCATGCGCTCCTGCAACTGGATGTCGAGCCCGGTGACCGCGTTGCCGTGCAGGTCGAGAAGAGCCCGGAAGCGGTCATGCTCTATCTCGCCTGCCTGCGCGCCGGCGCCGTCTTCCTGCCGCTCAACACCGCCTACACGCTGGCTGAGCTGGAGTATTTCTTCGGCGACGCGGAACCACGCCTAGTCGTCTGCGATCCGGCAAGAGCGGCCGACATCGGCGCGCTGGCGGAAAAGACGGGCGCCGTCACCGTCACGCTCGGCCGCGATGGCCGGGGATCGCTGACCGAGCAGGCCTCGCGGCTGCCGACGGATTTTCATGACGTGGCGCGCGGGTCGGATGACCTCGCGGCAATCCTCTACACGTCGGGAACCACCGGCCGTTCGAAAGGCGCCATGCTCAGCCACGAGAACCTTGCTTCGAACGCGCGCGTGCTGGTCGAGCACTGGCGTTTCACCGGAGACGACGTGCTGATCCACGCATTGCCGATCTTCCACACGCACGGCCTGTTCGTCGCCACCAACGTCGTCCTGATGGCCGGCGCCTCGATGCTGTTCGAGCAGAAGTTCGATCCGGCCCGCATCGTCTCGCTGCTGCCGCGTGCCACGGCCTTGATGGGGGTGCCGACCTTCTACGTGCGCCTGCTGCAGCATGAGGGGCTGGACCATGAGGCGGCGAAAAACATCCGTGTGTTCATTTCCGGGTCGGCGCCGCTGCTGGCCGAGACGCACAAGGCCTGGCGCGAGCGCACCGGCCACGCGATCCTCGAACGCTACGGCATGACCGAGACCAACATGAACACCTCGAACCCCTATGAGGGCGAGCGGCGCGCCGGCACCGTCGGTTTCCCCTTGCCCGGCGTCACGCTTCGCATCGCCGATCCAGACAGTGGCGCAGCGCTTGCGCAGGGCGAGGTCGGCATGATCGAGGTGAAGGGCCCAAATGTTTTCGGCGGCTATTGGCGCATGCCGGAGAAGACCAAGGCGGAATTCCGCGCCGACGGTTTTTTCATCACCGGCGATCTCGGCATGACCGACGCCGACGGCTACGTCCACATCGTCGGTCGCGGCAAGGACCTGATCATATCGGGCGGTTACAACATCTACCCGAAGGAGCTCGAAAGCGAGATCGATGCGCTCGACGGGGTTAGCGAAAGCGCCGTCATCGGCGTTGCCCATCCGGATTTCGGCGAAGGCGTCACCGCCGTCGTCGTGCGGGCGCCGTCATCGCGGATCACCGGTGCCGAAATTCTCGGCGCGATCGCCGGACGGGTGGCGAAATACAAGCATCCGAAGCGCGTGATCTTCGTCGATGAACTGCCGCGCAACACCATGGGCAAGGTACAGAAGAACCTGCTGCGCGACACCTACAAGGACATATACGCATCATAGTTGCGCGGAGCCCGGGGCAGCGGCGCCTTACTCCTTGCGCGCCCTTTCGACCCGACTGCCGGAGCCCCACAAGGCGCGCTTCAGCAGGTTGCGCTTGCGCGGCACGAGGTTGATGTCGCTGACAAGCTTGGCGCCGCCCTCGCGCCGTTCGAGGGTGATCTTGCGGCTGTGGAAGGCTTCCAGCTCGGCACGGTGCGCCACGCTGATGATGGTGACATCGGGCAATTCGCGGATCACCGTCGCCATCATGGCGTCCTGGCTCTTCTCGTCGAGCGCCGAGGTTGCTTCATCCAGCACGACGATATCGGGGCGGTGCAGCAGCAGGCGCGCGAAAGCGAGACGCTGCTTTTCGCCGCCCGACAGCGTCTGGTCCCATGGCGCTTCTTCCTTGATCCTTTCGGCAAGATAGGCCAAGCCGACCTTGTCCAGGGCGGCCTTGATCTGTTTGATCGTCCACTTGTCCGCGGCCGCGGGATAGGCGACCGCGCGGCGAAGCGTGCCCGAGGGAATGTAGGGGCGTTGCGGCAGCATGAACAGTCGCCTGTCGGCATGAAAATTGACGCTGCCGCCGCCCCACGGCCACAGGCCGGCAACGGCCCGCACCAGCGTCGACTTGCCGGAACCGGATTCGCCAGCCACCAGCACACGCTCGCCCGGTTCGATCGCAACCTCGGTTTCCTTGACCACGGAGGTGCCGTCGTCGAGCGTGACGGAGAGATCGTCGAGGCTGAGCATCGCACCGTCTTCGGTTTCGCCGTGCTGGATGCGTCCGAGCGCGTCGCTCTGCTCCGCACGCTCGAGCCCGTCGAGCGACATCATCAGCGAGGCGATGCGCCGCGCCGAGGCGTTCCAGTCGGCAAGACGCGGGTAGTTGTCGACCAGCCATCCGAACGCGCCCTGCACGATGGCGAAGGCGGAGGCAGCCTGCATCACCTGTCCGAGCGACATCGAGCCTTCGAGGAATTTCGGCGCGCAGAGCAGGACCGGCACGACCGGCGCAAACAGGCTCGACCCCTGCGACACCAGCGCCGTGCGCATGTGCTGGCCCGTCAGCAGCGCCCATTGCCTGAGCACATGACCGAAATTCCTGTCGATGCCGCTGCGCTCCTCCTCCTCGCCGCCAAGCAATGCGATGCTCTCGCCGTTTTCGCGCACCCGCGTCAGCGTGTAGCGGAATTCGGCTTCCGCCTGGTTCTTCTGCTCGGAGAGGCGGACGAAATGCCGGCCGATGACCACCATCGACGTGGAGGTGATGGCGGCATAGATGACCGCGGTGATGACGAGGAAGCCGGGAATGGTCAGGTTTTCGCCACCGATCGGCAAAGTGAGCGCGCCGCCGATCGTCCACAGCACCACGATGAAGGTCGAGGCCGACAGGAACGCATTGAGGACGCCCGAGATGAAATCGACGGGTGACTCGGTGGCGATCCGCAGATCCTCCGTGAGGCGGGCTTCGGGGTTCGAGTGGTCGCCGGCGACGAGATTCAACTGGTAGTAGCGGCCATTGGCAAGCCAGCGTGCGATGACGGCGGTGGTCAGCCAGGAACGCCAGCGGCGCTGGATCGTCATGCGCAGATAGACCTGCGCGACCACAAGGCCCGCGCTTCCAGCGACGAGCGGCAGGAATATGGCGCTAAGCACATAGACGGTGTGGGCGTTGCGTTGCTCGATGGCGTCGAAGAAGGAGCGGTTCCAGACGTTGATCCCGTATTGAAAGCCGACATTGACGCAGATCAGGATCAACAGCCCGATCGTGAGCGGCCAGGCAAGCCCATCGCCCCGCCTGGCCCAGTAGCCGCGCCCGCTGATCCAGAAACGCCGCAGCAGGTATTTCCGGCGCGCCTGCTCGGCTTCTTCGGGCGTCAGTTGCGGATCCGGCTCGACAGCCTCCGGTGG
>NZ_RZQA01000515.1:0-4742 GCF_004022915.1 Mesorhizobium sp. M7A.F.Ca.US.006.04.2.1 | reverse complement strand
CATCCGCATCGTGCGATTGCGCAGGATCGACGTCACGATTGCATCGCCCCCGGCGAGCTTCATGAGGTCTGCGACGGTTTTCCCGAGCACCGTGGAGTCGGCGACAATTCGAGCCTCTGTAAGGTAATTCTTGATGTCGAGGGCTTCATTCAGTGACCCGCCATGCTTTTCGCGCACCGGCAACAACCAATAGAAAAACAGCAGGAAGATCGTTCCGGCAGCGGCTATGGCAGCTCCAACAGGTGTGAAGTCGAACATTGTGAAGGCGGTTCCGATCAGCTCCTCTCGCACTCGGGACACTACGATGTTGGGTGATGTTCCCACCTGCGTCATTAGTCCGCCGAGCAGTGACCCGAATGCCATGGGCATCAAGAATATCGAGGGTGAAATGTTAGACCGGCGCGCGAACTGGAAGGCGATCGGAATCATGATAGCGAGCGCCCCGATATTCTTTACAAAGGCAGAGAGGATCGTGACCACGATCACCAGCAGCGCCAGTTGCGACCGAACTCC
The DNA here is from genome assembly GCF_004022915.1 of Mesorhizobium sp. M7A.F.Ca.US.006.04.2.1. Taxonomy (NCBI): domain Bacteria; kingdom Pseudomonadati; phylum Pseudomonadota; class Alphaproteobacteria; order Hyphomicrobiales; family Phyllobacteriaceae; genus Mesorhizobium; species Mesorhizobium sp. M7A.F.Ca.US.006.04.2.1. The sequence continues at coordinate 4,229 of NZ_RZQA01000515.1, read as the reverse complement.
CGATAATTTCGGAGCAAAGCGCTTGATCGCTGCCTCCATGATACCCGAGCGTGCTATCCCTGCGCTCACCAGCAGAGCACTGCCGACAATAATCACGATATCGTCGCTGAACCCGCTGAAGGCTTCGTCAAAAGGCACAATGCCAACCGCGACAGCAAGCAACAGTGCCACAGCCGCGACCAGATCATATCGATAGCGACCCCACACGAACGCTGCCATCATCACGAAGGTTACGGCAAATGACAAAATTTGCGGCGTAGTCATGTCTTCGAATGCCCCGGCCCGCCAGTGCGACTAATGAGAACGGCCAAACCGCCCCTTTTGTTGCTTCGCTCATTGCTGCGCCAAAGCGGTCCGGCGGCGTTTGGCCAGGAGCGGATCGGCAGCGTTTAGAAACGGATTTTACGAAGCGGTCTTCGGACTTTGACAGACATCGATGTGCCCCGACCAATCCGACGCTTCAGCCCCAAACCAGGAAGGCCCGAGCCGAGATCAAAAAGCATGCGCTTGCCTCATGTCGAGTCCACCTGGAAAATCGCCCGGACACCACGGATCGGGCGGCGTGCGGAGATCTTTTTCTCACCTGAAGTGCCACAGCAACACCCCCGATATGCAGGGAGGGTGCCTCTGGTGCCTGACCCGTGTGCGAGCAGTTTTCTTCGCTACATTCGATTCTCAGGAAGCTTGAATCACGCGGCCTCTCTTTTGTTTTCGTAGCTGACAGGAGCCCCCTCGAAAGCCAGATCACTCCCGCGAGCCCAGTTCTTCTCAGCATCGATCAGCTCATTCTCCCCAGTCAAGCCGTTCAGAAACAGCCTGAGTACGTGCGCAGCTGTCCGTTCTCCGGCCCGCGAAGCAACAGGTACGCCGCGCTGTTCGCAGACCGTCGCACAAACACGGGCAAGCATCACAATATCGCTCGGTTCCAAAAATCGACCTGGATACAACATACCGTCCTCTGTTGGAAAGCCTCGTGAGCCTTTGATTACGCGAGGTCACCGGCAGCAACAATCAACTATGATAGTCTGCACCTCGACTGGGTCAGTAAATTTGAGCGGCCCTTCAGACGATCAGCATTGCGCCCCTCCGGATCGGAAGGACGGGGCTATCAGGTGGGTTTTCCCGGCAGGTCGATCCGATTCGAATCGCGTGGGCTTGGGAAATGCGCACGGTCGCAGGTTTAAGGCAAGTTGGCCGGTGAAATGCCATGTCGGCATTTCGGGCACCTCGAATTGAAGCCTGATTTGCAGGAGCTGGAATCGCTTGATGGCGAAGATTGCGCAAATCAGATCGAGGCGCGCGCCATCGCCCGGTGAAAGGGACCTCGACGAGTTGCCGCGTAAACGTTTGGAGGCCTGACCGTCGCTCATCCCCTCTGCCAAAGCAGGGAACAAGATCCTGTTTGCAATGTTGGGCGAAATGCCAATTTCTTCCCCCGGTCATGAATTCGACGTGGCTATAGTCGGCGGCGGCCCCGCAGGACTTGCGGCAGGCATGTATCTGGCCAGATTCCTGCATTCGGTGATCGTGGTAGACGCCGGCGACGCACGAGCCAAGCTCATTCCAAAATCGCATAACTGTCCTGGCTTCCCGGACGGCGTAGGCGGGTCAGAGTTGCTCGGCCGTCTCAAAGCCCAGGCACAGAGATACGGTGCAGGCGTAGTGGACGGTCGTGTAGCGGGCGCCAAGAAGCGCGACGGGACCTTTGTGCTGACGACCACCTTCGGGACCATCCGAGCAAAGCGCGTGGTTCTTGCAACCGGGATCGTGGACAAGGCCCCGGCAATAGAAGGGCTGGAGGAGGCCGTCGCGGCCGGCACTGTCCGACTGTGTCCGGTCTGCGACGCCTATGAGGCCGTGGGCAAGCGCATTGGCGTCGTCGGCCCAGAGCATCTGGCGCTCAAGGAAGCCCTGTTTTTGAAGGAGTACAGCGGTCAGGTTACCTTGCTCGCCAACTATCCGGAGGATATTTCCGATGCCGCCCGCGGCATGGCCTCGGCAGGCGCCATCGAAATCTGGGACACCGTCGAGGATCTTGTTGCTCGAGCAACCGGGTTCGGCGTTGTCATGGCCGACGGTGCGCCAATGCGGGAATTGGATGTGGTGTACCCCGCAATGGGGTCTGATGTGCGCTCTGAACTTGCCGCCGCACTCGGTGCAGAGTGTGACGCGCAAGGATATGTTCTGGTCAGCCGACACCTCGAAACGTCGACTGCGGGTCTCTATGCCATTGGAGACGTGGCTGAGGGTCTCAATCAAATTGCCGTTGCGTTTGGCCATGCCGCCACCGCAGCAACACATATCCACAATGCACTTCAGTCTAGACCGGAAAGCTGACCGGCCACCCTAGCACAGGGCGCGCGCCATAACGCTCCAGGTCAGTGCGCTTCGAAGGACGCTTCAGATCCGCTCACCGGTGGCCGGCCTCGGGCGCGAAACGTTCAAATCAATTTTGTCCGGCAGGTCTGGCCAGGCATTTTTGATAGCGGTGGTTGTCATTCGATGGACAGGCGGGATGATGACCATCCGGACGTGTCGTTCAGGCCAGAGCGGGTTCCCGAAAATCAGAAAAACGACTGCTACCAGGACACTGACCAACCCCGCTGCAAACACGTTCGCGATGATCTCACCAGGCTGCATACACTCTCCATGAATGAGTACCCGCCACGCCAAGCGAGCCGTGGCGGGTAAACAACCAACCGACGATGAAGGGACGATGATCGACGGTCACATTCCAAATGTGGAAAAGGCTTCCTTGTTTCATAGGTCAGACCTTTGCGATTCCATGTCGGGCTTTGGTCGGGCCCAGACACGGTAGAGTGCTTGCAATGAGGTGTGTAGCAGCGCCAGCGCGAAGGCCCGTCATCAGCAACAAACCAGGTTGCCTGGATCCGCAACATATTTAGTGGGTCCGCCCCCACTTGCGGGTAGAGGCGGACCCGGGCGAGGCTTGGGGACCTCGACCGGCAGCGGGGGACGCTGCCGCTCTTCCAACCTGCCGTGGCATATCAGGTTCCGCTGATTAACAAAAAGCCGGCCACCGCGAAGTGGTGGCGGGCAGGTTCTGGAGTGTGCTGGGACCAACCAGCATAGGTCAACGAGCCGCAACAGGGTTGGTTGCGATAGCGGGCGGACGCCGGCCAACCCTCAGCGCTCGCTTCAGGCGCCCACTGCTTGCCCCCCTCGTCCCAGTGCCGGCCTATTGCCTGACGCATGCATCGCTGAGACATCGCTCGTGACGACCGTCCCCCGCGCGGGAATTGCTCGATCTTTCGATCGTCGATAGATCGAAGGAACATTTTAGACGTATCGAATGTTCAAATCCTATGGACAGCCGAACCCAACTTTCACCAGCTCAATCGAGAGCAGCACGCGCCCTGCTGAACTGGCCGCGAGTACGGCTTGCCGCAAAAGCGAGCGTTAGCGAAATGACGATCAGAGATTTTGAGAACGGTATTCGAAATCCGCGTCCCCACAAGATCGCGGCCATGCGTCAGGCGTTTGAGAACGCGGGAATTGCTTTCACCTTCGAAGGCGCTCCATCGCTAGCCCGCCCTGAAGGGCATAGCAGTCTCTCCACCACCAATAGAATGTGGCGCAGCCGGCAGAGACAAGCATAACGATAAAGGTCCTTGAGCCTCGTATTAGCAATCCACTTGACCCACAGCCCACCTAAAGGCGCGAGCCAAGAAACCGGTCAAGCCGGTGAGGCGTCGTTGCTGTATGCATCGTTTGAACATTACTTCCGATACGCTCCTGACTTCTTCATTGACCTCGTCAGGCTTGGTACCGGCATCACCGGCGGCTGGTCCGCAAGGTCGCTGGCAGCCATGGGGGGAGCCGGTTCTGGAAACGGCAGATGGCTCGCGATCCAATCGTCGAGGAACCTGCGGCCGCGAGCATCATCCGGTCAAACCAGGATCGTAGTGGAGATGGCATCGTGCATCGTGCCATAGAGGCTGTCGATGGGCTGGCGGAAGCGTCCATGCAGTCACGATGCTTTCAGCTCATCGAACCTCGGGCGCCAAAGAGTGTTCCGTTGGTTTTTGCTGAAATGGCGGGAACTTTTTCCTCCGGCGGTGATTTTCGTCGCCATGACAAAACTGTCTGACCTTGGACCTCGCATCCCTCGCAACGGGGGTAATTGCATTCGCGAAAAGGACCGCTTCTACGCGTGTCCATCTTGCGGCCAGAAAGTCGAGCAGACCGATTTGCGGCAAGGCATGTGG
>NZ_RZQA01000514.1:0-4761 GCF_004022915.1 Mesorhizobium sp. M7A.F.Ca.US.006.04.2.1 | reverse complement strand
CACAGGGACTTCCCGCTCCGGTGCTTTCTGCTTGGCCTTCAGGTCCGTGATCTCCTCGTCCCGCCTCGCAATCCGGCTTTCCAGATTGGCAATTCGCTCCGCAAGGAAATAGCGCCCAACGGCAAAGCCGCCGCCGCCGAACAATACGGCAGACGTAGCAAAAGCCAGCGGGTTAGTCGCCACCAGCGCAGAGTTGCTTTGAATGAAAACGATAAGGTCATGCATGGCCAAAGAGCACTCCTGTCACGCCGGGAACAATTCACACTGCCGGTTGTCGCGCAAGGGATCGTAATACCAAGTCGCATCCGGCCAGCTTATGGGCAATTTCGTCCTCCGGCCTTGCCCTGCCGTGCGGAGCGCCGCGAGTGCGTCAGGACTCGTTCCATTCATCCGCGCTATCGTCGTCATCGTAGGGCGGGACGGGATCAGTTCGCAATGTCCACGCAGTCATCCCACGACGGGGGGCGTATCGTCATAGCCAATGGAGACTATCCCCGGATGCCTGTGGGCTATAGCGAGTATCTGAGTCTCTAGCTCGCAGTTGTAGGTCATCAGCGCCTTCACGGTCTCAAGTGGGCTGTCGTAGCGGGCGATAAGCTTCACGGCTTCAGAGTGCAGCTCGGCTTTGGCCTCGGCGTCCAGGTACATCGTTCCCATCTCGGTTCTCCTTGCGTGTCGTAGGCGTGATGTAGTGAGCGCCATTGAGCAGCATTATCCCTTTGAGCGCCTTTATGTGGACTGCGATGATCAGCATAAGTCTGGCGGGCGGCCTCTCCGGCATGCGCAGTGAACAAAAAGGGAACATATATGTCAAGCACGAATCCATTCCTGTCTTGACGTTGCCCGCGAGAAGTCGGTCAGAGTATGCTGCAGCCACCCTCAACGGGCACACGGCTTCGCTCGGTCCTTAACCCGCACTGGTTGAGCACTGAAGCGTACGTGCCCGCTCATCGTGCCTTGTTCCATCATCACGAACGAGCCTCGCAAGCCGGATCAGATCGATTGTGCCGCCAGTAAGGCTCGCGGCCTTGCATTGACGGTGCTCAGCGCATTCAGGAGCAATCCTGAATCGTCGCTTCAAGGCTGGTCGCCACGTATGCACCGTTGTCCTTGCGTCCTTCACCGCGACTTCGTTGAAGGGCTGAGCCCAGAATGTTGCGCATTGCGCTGGTCGTGCAGTGCCTGGAGGTACGCGTGCTTGTCGCGCAGCACCGGGTAATTCCAATGTCCTGCTCACCTCGGGTCAGAGGAGGATCCGTTGGTGGTGGTGGATAGCTGCCGGCGATTTCCGACAACAGCATGCCCGCCGCGCTGTGGCGCACCTCGTGAATAGCCGACCGAGAAGCGATTCACGGCGAGCGAAAGCATCGAACGCCGAGAGCGTGCACACGGGGCATCCGCATGGCCACCGAAAGGTGGCATATGCGTGAAGTGGGGACGACCAGGGCCGGTCTCCACGGGCGAAGAGCGTACGCTGTCGAAACGTGGCAGGGTTCTGAGCGGCCCCTTGCAACCCCTATGCAAGCGTGGCTGAGCGCGCGCGAGAGCCCGCCCATCGGGCGCGTGATGCGCGACCTCGCTAGTCGGCCCTCATAGCTGCGGAAGCGCTTGCGCCATTCCTCGCAGCTCAGAGCCCGAGGGTCTGACCCGTTTCCATCCGAAGGAAACCTGCCGGCGAATTCCGCAACACCGAGTCTTGGAACGCCTCGACGGCAGAGCCGTGGGTGATATCGACCAGCACGGCCGCTGCGGCTTCAACCTTATCGGCCGCTTCGTCTACCTTGTCGAAACGCATCAGCATTCGATCGTGTAGCATCGACAACCGCGTCGCGTGATAAAGCACGCTGCGCTTGTGATAGTCCGAGTCCAGCGGCTCAAACAATATTGTCATGACGACAAATCCTCCGTTTCATTGCGATAGGAGGTCATTTGATGACGCCCCGTAACGATGCTGGTTTGGCGCTCCCGGCCTCCATAACGCAGTGTCGGGCTGCCCGAATCCTGCAGCACAAGGCAATATTGACTGCGACGCCATTTTCCCGGTCCGTTTCCTCCTTCGCGCGCGACAGCGATTTCTCGGCTCGTTTGACGCGTAACCTTGCACGTCCAAGTTCGAAATCAAGACTTTCAGCCATTGTTGCGCTTCCAATTCGGTTGCGGTCCCTTCGACCGATAAAGTACGTCTGTTCTGTTTGGTTCCGGCCAACAAGAGCAATCGCGACCCGGCTCCCAGTTTTTAACAGGAGCCAGGCAAACGACTTATCTTAGTCGTCGTTGTCCTCGATGATCACGTGGCGCCGGTGATGGCGGCGTTCGATCGAGCCCGTGGTGACGACCACGTGATCGCGGCGATGGTGCTTGCGATGCCAATGGCGCTGGCCGTTGTCGTAAAAGGCTTCCGTGCCGTGACGGCGATGGTGAAGGCGAGCTCCATCCTCGTTGATGACGGCAATGCGGTTGTTATGGTGACGGTGATGCTTGTTCGTGGTGATGACGATTGAGTCCGCCGAAGCCACGGCAGGGGCGGCCAGGCAAAGGGCCAGCGCGCCCAGAATCAGGGTGGTTCTCATTTTCAACTCTCCAAGGAATTAAGATGCCCTTCGGTCAATAAACATCGTTTGCGCGCTTTGGTTCCTGAAGGTCAGCACGCAGTCATCGCGATCCATTCTCGGGTAAGGCCGCCTTATCAGCTCTTGTCAGCGCCTCGGTGCGCGATAATTTTTGTGGGGAAGGGACTTCAATCAAAAGGAGCCGACGATGGAACACCAAACTCTAAGCCAACTGCAGACAATTGCAGAAGTAGAACCCCTGTCGACATACCCGATCATGACCCGCCAACAGCGCATCGAGCGCTGGGCTGAGTTGCTGGAACAACATCCCGAGCGACGCCTGAGAGCGCTTACCGGCACTGAGTATCTGAAGCGGGAAGCTCGCGACGCAGCGCGCGGCGAGGGCTCGCCGATTACAGTGGCTTTCGAGGACCCGCTACTGCGTGCGTTGGGCCTGAAGGATGACACCTATGGGGAAGCAAAACGCTTCTTCGAACTGTCTGACGGGGAATTGCATGGCATCGTCTGCAGTTGCCATGTCGGAACCATGTTCAGAGGGCAGTGGGCTGCCGCTAGAGTCCGTCGGTCAATCGGAGGGAACAGGTTTCTTAAGTGGGTTAGAGAGAGAATGTGGCACTGAGGTCGCCAAGGACGGCGATTGAAGCTCGTTCCGAGATGAACGACTGGCGCGCCAGCGCTCCGCCGTGGTGACGACGGGGCCGACGCCTGTCCCAAGGTAGTGACGGCTGTGCAGACGGGTGGCGCGCTCCTCGGTCCCGCTTTACTGCAGTCCAGGCAAGGCTGCATACGCCTGGGGCGGGATTCTGGATTCTTCTTTGCGGCTAGCATCACCACGTGACGACGTCGATCGTTCGGCCATCTGCTGCGCTAACCTCGGCGGCGCCTGGCCTGAATGGCAGCAAAAGTCACTGGGCGAAAATCCCAGGCGTCGACCCCGACATCGTGCTGGCGCGTCATTGGCTTCAGCCGGCCATGAGAATGGCCGTGCAGGTTTATTGATTTCTTGCCGATCTGGTTCCAGGTGCGGAACGGGTAGTGGCAAAGAACCAGGAAACTGCCCTCGACAGTTAGCTCCTTGTAGTGTTGCACGCTAGCCCAAGCCGAAGCGCCGAGCGTTACCACGCCGTCGTTGTTGCCGATGATCAGGTGCTTGGTGCCGTGGAGACGGGACAGCAGCGAAGACACTGTCTCGGCAGATCCCTTGGCGAAGTCGCCGAGGTGCCAAACCTCGTCGCTTGGAGCAACAGTCTCGTTCCAAAGTTCAATCAGTGCTTGGTCATGCCCCGCCAATGAACTGAAGGGGCGGGGGGCAAGCCGCAGAATACGGGGATCGTTGAAATGCGTGTCGGAGGTGAAGAAGATCATGCGCCGCCGCTGGCTGAGACGAGCGATCGACGATCGCTTCTAAGTTCGGTTGCCGGAGCTCCTTTTGGGTCCATCATCGATCCTGATTTGGGCTTCCCTGAGCATCTTGAGTGCCTCCTCCTTGGTGAGGCCGCACTTGCGCGCAAAGTAGAGCGCTTCGATCGCCTGTTCACGATCCGCCGTGGCTTCTGAGGGCTGTTTGGGCTTCTTACCCATCGTTCCCAATCACTTTTTGATGCCACCGAACCATCACCGTGGCGGGTTGTTCCCCCTCGGATCTGCTAATCTGCTGAGCGCCGCCGCCTGATGTCGTTCCTGGGTTTGTATAAATTCCATGCCGGCGTGGGGAGGGATCGGCGGTGCGTTTTTTGGGTGAGCCAGTCTGAGGCGCTTCTAAGGGCCACGCCACCGAGCCGGCGGGCGAAGCATTGTCGTTGGTTCAAAGATCCGTTCTGGTCCGCCCTCGCTCAAAAACCGGAACGTCTTCATCATCTCCTTCGCTTAATCCCGTGGGGATGTCTTCCGCGAAGCTGCGGGTCATCTCTTCGGTGTCGCTCAACCCGTCGACCGTTTCATTTGCGCCGGCTCCCTCGTCGTGACGGCCCGTGATCTCGCTTCGAGGCTGCGCGCCGATCGGCTGTTCGATGTCGTGGGACCCCAAAACGCCCGGTCCCGCACCGTGTCTATCCTCGTGGCCGGCGATGCTCTCGAGTACGGCAGCATCCTCCTCGGGGATGGGTTTGTCATTGGCAAAGTCGCTCTTTTGCTTCCGGGTTGTTATCGGCATGTTGTGAACTCCTACGCAGTGAATCGCACAACGTACGAC
>NZ_RZQA01000513.1:0-4761 GCF_004022915.1 Mesorhizobium sp. M7A.F.Ca.US.006.04.2.1 | reverse complement strand
CACAAATGCGGCGCAAAGCGCAGATTGAAGGCGCTGGCGATGGTGCCGATCTTCATCGCTTCGCTGATGCCGCCGCAGAAGGCGGGATCGGGCTGGAAGATGTCGGCGGCTTTGAGCACGGCGAGGTCGCGGAAGGCGTAGCGGGTCGCCTCGCTTTCGCCGGTGGCGATCGGAACGGCGCCACTTGCCCGCACTTCGGCCATGCCCGGCTTATCGTCGGCGATGATAGGTTCCTCGAACCAGGCGAGGTCCAAATCGTTGACAAGGTGGATGAAGCGCTTGGCTTCAGCCACCGTGTAGGTGCCGTGCGCGTCGACCATCAGTTCGACATCGGGGCCGAGCGCCTGCCGTGCGGCGCGCACGCGGGTGGCGGAAATGTGCGCCGCGCCGTCCATGGCGCCAACCCGCATCTTCAGTGCCTTGAAACCGCCCTTGGCGATATAGGATTTCAACTGCTCGCCGATGGCGTCGGCGGCCGCCCAGCCGCCGGACGCGTAAGCCGGCATGCGATCGAGCTTGCGGCCGCCGAGCAGCCGCCAGACCGGAACGCCAAGCGATTTGCCAAGAATGTCCCACAGCGCGATGTCGACGGCGCTGATCGCGGCGATGCTCATGCCGCGCCGCGCCAGCTGCGGCATGGCGTGGCCGCCGCGTGCGGCGCTGTCGTGGCGCACGCCATTGTAGAGCATCTCCCAGATGACGCCGATGTCGGCCGGATCGCGGCCGACCAGCTGCGGCCCGACCTCATGGTTCAGCATATGGACGAGCGCGCCGTAACTGCCGGCGCTGCCGGCGGCGTTCTTGCCTTCGCCCCAGCCGACCAGACCGTCATCGGTCTCGATGCGCAGGATGGCGGCGTCGAAGGTCGTCACCTGACCGAAGTCGCTGCGGTGCTGCCGAGCGGCTTCGATCGGAACGCGGATCCACCAGGCTTGGACGGACTTGATACGCATATTCTTCCCCAGCCCTGCGCCGGTCAGGGCGGAAGGGCGAATTTCCCTGAGGCAGTCGACTACTTGATCAGCGGCAGCAACGTTTCGGCGTTGATGCGCATCTGGTCGGTGTAGAATTTCTCGGTGAGCACGCTGGAGCCGTGGTCCTGGATGAACTTCAGCTGTTCGGGCGAGATATCGACCGGATTGCGCTCGACCATGTCGGGATAGGGGGCCGCCGGCGTCCGGTCGACGGGCGCGACGAACTCGTTGGTCAGCGCGCCGTCGTAGCCGATCTCGCGCAAGGTAGCGACGATCTTCGGCCAGTCGATCTGGCCGAGACCGGCGGCGAAGCGGTTGTTGTCGGCGACATGGAAGTCGAACAGGCGCTTTCCGGCCTGCCGGATCGCGTCATAGACGTTAAATTCTTCCATATGGAGGTGGTAGGCGTCGAGGCAGACACCGCATTCGGGGCTGACCGCGTCGGCCAAAGCCAGCGCCTGGGCGCCGCGATTGAACAGATAGGTCTCGAAGCGGTTGAGCGGTTCAACAGCGATCTTGACGCCGACCTTCTTGGCGTGGGTGAAGCATTCGCGGGTGGCGTCGACGACCCACTTCCATTCCTCTTCCTCGGTGCCGTCAGGCACGACCTTGCCGACGGTCGCCGGAACCAGCGTGATGATCTCGCCATCGAGTTCGCTGACCATGGTCAGCACGTCCTTGACATACTGAACGGAACGCTCGCGCTGGCCCTGGTTCCTGGCGGCAAGGTTGCGCTCGCCCAGCATCAGGGTCACCGCGCCCCAGCAACGAATGCCATGCTCCTTCAGCAGCGCCCGGGTCTCCCTGGTCTTGTACTGCTCGGGTTCGCCGGAAATCTCGATCGACTCATAGCCGAATTTCTTGATGCGCTTGAGCGTCGTTTCCAAGGGTTCCGCGCGCATCCAGTTGTGCGTCGAAAGATGCATGGTCTGTCCTTCCCAACTCGTCTCTATGGTTCGCCTGCGACATGCATCGCCAAAAGGCGACACAAAGGTTCCTCCCCAAGGCGTTCCCAGCCTTTTCTCGCAAACTGGTTCGACCAATTGGGCCTGAAGCGAGGTCTACAGCAAATTATCCGGATCGGCAAGAAGCGCCGGGATGCAACTTTCGCTGTGGAGTATTTCCTTGATTATATTGAGATATATATGCCTGCGCCGGGTGGTTTTGGGGTCATGATGGCGCATTGCAAGGCTTGACCAAAATTCCACATTTGGTAATACCAGAATGGTGGTGCGTGCAAGCGCCCGTTGAGAAAAGACCAAAGTGGCTGGCCCTGTTTCCAATCGGCGCTATGCTCGGTCGCGAGAGAAATGAGGGAGGATGCCGATGCCGACGACAATGAAGGGCCCGGGGCTGTTTCTGGCGCAGTTCGCGGGCGACGCCGCGCCGTTCAGCTCACTGGCGTCGATCACCAAATGGGCGGCCGGTCTCGGCTACAAGGGCGTGCAGATCCCGACCTGGGACGCGCGGCTGTTCGATCTCAAGAAGGCGGCCTCTTCCAAGGCCTATTGCGACGAGGTGAAAGGCATTTGCGCCGACGCCGGCGTCGAGATCACGGAATTGTCGACGCATCTGCAGGGGCAATTGGTGGCGGTGCATCCTGCTTATGACGCGCAGATGGATGGCTTTGCGCCGCCATCGGTGCACAACAATCCCGCAGCCCGGCAGAAGTGGGCTGTCGAGCAGATGAAGTTCGGCGCTAAAGCATCGCGTAATCTAGGCCTGAATGCTTCAGTGTCGTTTACCGGCTCGCTGGCTTTCCCTTACCTCTATCCGTTCCCGCAGCGGCCGGCTGGACTCATTGAGGAAGCGTTTGGCGAGCTCGGCAAACGCTGGAAGCCGATTCTCGACGTGTACGAGGACAACGGCGTCGATGTCGGCTATGAAATTCACCCGTCTGAAGACGTTTTCGACGGCGCCACTTTCGAGATGTTCCTCGACGCGGTCGGCGGCCACAAGCGCTGCAACATCAATTACGATCCGTCGCATTTCCTGCTGCAGCAGCTCGACTATCTCGAATTCATCGACATCTATCACGAGCGCATCAAGGCGTTCCACGTCAAGGACGCCGAGTTCAACCCGACCGGCCGGCAAGGCGTCTATTCCGGCTATCAGAGCTGGACCAACCGCGCCGCGCGCTTCCGTTCGCTGGGCGATGGACAGGTGGATTTCGGCGGCATCTTCTCCAAGCTGACGCAGTACAATTATGATTCCTGGGCGGTGCTGGAGTGGGAGTGCTGCCTGAAGCATCCGGAGGATGGTGCGGCCGAAGGCGCGCCTTTCATCGAGCACCACATCATCCGGGTGACGGAAAAGGCATTCGACGACTTCGCCGCTGGCACCACCGACAAGAAGTTGCTGCGCGCCATGATGGGAATCTAGCTCGATTTTCCCTCCCCTTCGCGGGGAGGGTGGCCCAAAGGCCGGGTGGGTCGGTTCACACCGCGCTCTGCCTCAACGACCCCACCCGATCCGCTGCGCGGATCGACCTCCCCTCAAGGGGGTAAGCAACAGCGAGGAGCAAGATATGGTCGGCGCATCGAAGTCGGAAACGGGAGGCGGCCCGATCCGCTACGGCATGGTCGGCGGCGGGCAAGGCGCCTTCATCGGCGCGGTGCATCGGATCGCGGCGCGGCTGGACAACGAGTTCGTGCTGGTTGCCGGCGCTTTGTCAGCCGACCCGGCCCGTGCCAAGGCCTCGGCGGCCGAACTGGGGCTCGACCCCTCACGCAGCTACGCATCCTATGCCGAGATGGCCAAGGCCGAGGCGAAGCGCCCCGACGGCATCGAGGCGGTGGCCATCGTCACGCCCAACAATGTGCATGTGCCAGCGGCAAAAGCTTTCCTCGAGGCCGGCATCCACGTCATCTGCGACAAGCCGCTGGCGACGACGCTGGCCGAAGCGAAAAAGCTTGCGGCGATAGTCGAGAAGACCGGCAAGGTGTTCGTGCTGACGCACAACTACACCGCCTATCCGATGGTGCGGCAAGCACGCGAAATGGTCGCCAAGGGCGTGCTCGGCGACATCCGCATCGTGCAGTCCGAATATCCGCAGGACTGGCTGACCGAGGATTTGGCGGCGACAGGCCAGAAGCAGGCGGCGTGGCGCTCCGACCCCAAGCAGGCAGGTGCCGGCGGTGCGCTGGGCGATATCGGCACGCATGCCTACAACCTCGCCCGCTTCGTCTCGGGGCTGGAACTGGACTCCCTGTCGGCCGATCTCGACGCCTTCGTGCCGGGACGGCTACTGGATGATAACGTCAACGTCATGCTGCGCTTCAAGCCTACCGGCAAGACGCACCCGGCCAAGGGCATGATCTGGGCAAGCCAGGTGGCGCCCGGCCATGAGAACGGGCTGAAGCTGCGCATCTATGGCTCGAAGGGTGGGCTGGAATGGGTGCAGGCCGACCCGAACTATCTCTGGTACACCCCATTTGGCCAGCCAAAGCAATTGATCACCCGCAACGGCGCCGGCGCGCTGCCGGTGGCGGGCCGTGTCAGCCGCGTCCCGTCGGGCCATCCCGAGGGCTATCTCGAAGGTTTCGCCAACATCTACCAGGAGGCCGCGCGCGCCATCCGGGCAGCGCGCCGCAAGGGTGGCAAGCCGCCCAAGGACGTCGTCTTCCCGACCATCCAGGACGGCGTCGAGGGCATGGCCTTCATCGAGGCCTGCGTGAAATCGTCGAAGAAAAACGGGGCGTGGACGAAGCTTTAGTGGCGCGGCGGGTAACGAAGGCCCCCCACCCGGATTGCCAGCCGAATTGCGAAGGGGAATTCGGGGGAATCC
>NZ_RZQA01000512.1:0-4761 GCF_004022915.1 Mesorhizobium sp. M7A.F.Ca.US.006.04.2.1 | reverse complement strand
GTCACACCCGATCAGGCGGCCGGTGCCAAGGCGTCGCAGTCGACCACAGGCAACTGATTCAACGGGCAACTGGTCAACGGGCGACCTGACAGGCTGACAGAATGGCAAACGGCATCAAGACCAGGAAGATCCTGCTCGTATCGACCGACAGGACGTTTGCGCAGGACACGCGCACCGCATTCTCCGCCTCCGAGATCATACAGCTCTCGACAGTGGAAAAGAACGTTACCGAGTTGCGCGGCGAGATCCAGGAAGCCGACTTCGGCGCCATCATCGTCGACATGGATGCGGCAAGGCTGGAGGAGGTCGAGTCGCTGCAGCGCATCATGCGCCGGCTGGAGGACAAGGTTCCTGTCGTCGTCGTCACCCAGGAGTTCAACGCGGCCGCGGTGCGCATTCTCGTGCAGCTCAAGGTCGCGGATTTCCTGGTCAAGCCGATCACCACGGCCGATCTGGTGCGCTCCGTCGTACGGGCGCTGCAAGGGCCCGGGCGCGAGGAAAACACCGAGTCGCAAATCTATACCTTCATGCCTGCGGCGGGCGGCGTCGGCACCACGACGCTGGCGCTGCAGACCGCCTTCCAGCTGCATCACTCGGTGACGCGCGGCGCGTCGACCTGCGTCGTCGATCTCAACTTCCAGCAGGGCGCCTGTGCCGAATATCTCGACCTCGAACCGCGTTTCGACATCACCGAGATCGAGAACCAGCCCGAGCGTCTCGACCGCCAACTGCTCGACGTGATGCTGTCCAAGCATGCCAGCGGGCTTTGCGTGCTGGCGGCACCGGCGCATCCAGCCGAGATGCGCTCGTTCAAGACCGATGTCGTGGTGCGCATGCTGGATCTCGTTTCGGCCTATTTCGACAATGTCGTCATCGACATGCCCCGCACCTGGTTTCCATGGACGGAGACCGTGCTGCTCGGTTCCAACAAGCTCTACATCGTCGCGGAAATGACGGTGCCGTGCCTGCGCCACACCCAGCGGCTGATCCAGGCGGTCTACGAGACGGCCGGCAAGGAAGTGAAGCCGAACGTCATCGTCAACCGTTTCGAACAGAAGATGTTCGATAACGGCATCAAGCAGGCGGACGTCCAGGAAATCCTTGGCGAGCATTTCGTCGGCGGCATCGCCAACAACTACCGGCTGGTGCGCGAAGCAGTCGATCGCGGCGTACCGCTGCACGAGATCGATCCCAACGCCAATGTCGTCAACGATCTGAAGAAGATCATCCTGCCGGAAGAAGCGGTCCCGACCCGGGCGAAATCGCGCTCGCTGTTTGGCATGGGCCGTGGATTACTGAAGAGGAAAGCCGGATGACCAGCCGCTTCTCCACCCTGCAGAACCGCGATGCGCGTCCGCAGCGCGCGCCTGAGACGACGCCGGTCGCCCATCATGCCGTCGTCATACCAACCAGCCGAAAGGCTTTGCCGGCAAAGCCGGAAGCAGCGCTGGCGAAGAATGCCAACAAGGTGCTCGATGCGCGCGTGCGTATCCACCGGCTGCTGCTCGAAGAGATCAATCTTGTCGCGCTGGAGCGTTTGCCGAAGGATGAGATGCGCCGGCAAGTGCATGACTTCGTTTCGGAAAAGACCAAGCAGGAGCGGATGGCGATCAACACCGTCGAGCTTGACGCGCTGGTCGACGACATCGTCGACGAGATGGTCGGCCTCGGTCCGCTCGAGCCGCTGCTCAAGGATCCCGACATCAACGATATCCTGATCAACGGCCACATGAACTGCTTTGTCGAAAAGAAGGGCAAGCTGCAGCCGGTCCACATTCCGTTCAAGGACGAGGCGCATCTCCTGCGCATCGTCAACAAGATCGTCGCCGCGGTCGGTCGCCGCGTCGACGAATCGCAGCCGATGGTCGATGCCCGCATGCTGGACGGCTCGCGCTTCAACGCGGCCATCCGCCCGGTTGCGGTCGACGGTCCGCTGGTGTCGATCCGCAAATTCTCCAAGAACAAGCTCGGCCTGCATAAACTGGTCGAATTCGGCGCCATCACCCAGAACATGGCCGAAGTGCTGGCGGCGGCCGTGCATGCCCGCAAGACGACGATCATTTCGGGCGGCACCGGCACCGGCAAGACGACCATGCTCAATGCACTGTCGGCCTTCATTCCGGAAGACGAGCGGCTGATCACCATCGAGGACGCGGCCGAGCTCCAGCTGCAGCAGCCGCATGTCGCGCGCATGGAAACACGTCCGGCCAACATCGAAGGCCATGGCGAGCTGAAGCAGCGCGACCTGGTCAAGAACGCACTGCGCATGCGCCCCGACCGCGTCATCCTCGGCGAGTGCCGCGGCGAGGAGGCTTTCGACATGCTGCAGGCAATGAACACCGGCCACGAAGGGTCGATGGCGACCATCCATGCCAACACGCCGCGCGACGCCATTTCGCGGCTCGAGCAGATGCTTGGCATGACCGGCATGCCGATGACGGTGCAGTCGATCCGCAGCCAGATCGCCAGCGCGCTCGACCTGATCGTCCAACTGACGCGCCTGTCCGACGGCAAGCGCAAGGTGACCAGTGTCGCCGAGGTGACCGGCATGGAAGGCGATGTCATCCAGATGCAGGAGATCTTCCGCTTCGTGCGCACCGGCATGGAGGCCGACGGCAAGATTCTGGGCCACTACGAGGCGACCGGCATCCGGCCGCGCTTCCTCGAGGACCTGCGCGCCATGGGCATCGAGTTTCCCGGACGATATTTCGAACCCGGCCGGCCGCAGGAGTAGCCAAGTGTTCGATGGAATGAGCGCGATCTATGTCGTCTATGCCGCGGCCGCGCTGACCGGCATCCTGATCGCCGAGGCCTGTTACCTGCTTTATGCCGGCCGCAGCGACAAGCGCACCGCCATCAACCGGCGCATGAGGCTGCAGGAAAACAAGATCAGCCAGGAGCAGGTGCTCGTCCAACTGCGCAAGGAGCGCGGCCTTGACGCGGGCACGCCGCTGTTTTCGGCGGACCGGTTTCGCGCGCTGCGAACCCAGTCGGGCATGATCATGCCGCTGTCGAAATTCCTCATGATCACCTGCGGCGTGGCGATGGCGATGGCCCTGGTCGCCATCTGGTACGGCTTGCCGCCGCTGATGGGGTTCGTCCTGTTCGTGGTGCTCATGCCGCTATTGCCGGTGCTGACGTTGCGTTTCAAGCGCAAGCGCCGGCTGAAGCGGTTCGGCATGCAGTTGCCGGAGGCGCTGGAACTGATCACGCGTGGCCTGAAGGCCGGCCATCCGGTGCCGGTGGCGATCGCCATGGTGGCGCGCGAGATGCCCGACCCGATCGGCAGCGAGTTCGGCGTCATCGCCGACGAAGTGACCTACGGATCCGATCTGGTTTCGGCGTTGAACTCGCTGTTCGACCGGGTCGGCCAGGAGGATCTGCCGTTGTTCGTCACCGCCGTCTCGATCCAGACCAGTTCGGGCGGCAATCTGCGCGAGATCCTCGACGGCCTGGCGACGACGATTCGCGAGCGTGGCAAGCTGCGCCGCAAGGTGCGCGCCATTGCGACAGAAGGCCGGATGTCGGCCTACATTCTGACGGCCGTGCCGGCGTTGCTGTTTGCCGCCATCATGGCACTGATGCCGGGCTTCTACAGCGACGTCTGGGGCGAGCCGAAGACCTGGTATCTGCTTGGCGCGTCGATCACCTGGCTGATGCTGGGCAATTTGATGATGTTCAAGATGTCGAATTTCAAGTTCTGACATGCAGGATTTCATCGAATTCCTCGCCTCGCTTGCGCCGACCTCATTGATGCCGGTGGCCATACTGCTGCTGGCGGTGGGTGCTGCCGCTGTTGCCTGGCCTGTTGTCATGGCGAAGGGCGATCGCAACGAGGTCATGCGCCGGCTCAGGGTCGACAACGGTCCCGTGGCCGCCAAACCGGAGCCGGTGCAAAAGAAGAATACCGGCATCGTGCGCGAGAAGGCGGTGAAGCGGGCGCAGGAATTCTACGCCAGGAGCGATCCGGAAAATGTCGCGCGGCTGCGCATGAAGCTTATCCAGGCGGGCTACATGGAGCCGCGCGCTGTCGGCACGTTCTTCCTGATCCGGTTCACTGCGATGATCGGCACGGCAATAGGCGTGTTTGTGCTCAACCGCTGGATGGCCAGTCCGGACGCAACGATGGCCAGCCGCTGGACATTCGTCATCCTGTCGGGCGCGGCCGGTTATTTCCTGCCCGGCCTGGTGCTGAGCCAGAAAGTGCGGGAACGCAGGCGCGAGTACCGCAACGGCTTTCCCGATTTCATGGACCTGATGATTGTCTGCTCGGATGCCGGCATGAGCATGGAGGCAGGCATAGAGCGCGTCTCCAAGGAACTCGCCAAGACTTATCCCGCGCTCAGCCAGAACCTGCAGCTGGTGTCGCTGGAGCTGAGGGCCGGGCGCAGCCTCGACGATGCGCTGAAGGCGCTCGCCGATCGCCTCAGCCTGGACGAGGTGCGTTCCTTCGCCACGCTGCTGCAGCAGTCCAAGGAACTCGGCACCAGCCTGTCGGGGGCGCTGCGCGTCTTCTCCGACGACATGCGCCATAAGCGTATGTCGTTGGCCGAGGAAAAGGCGCACGCTCTGCCTGCCAAGATGTCGGTGCCCGTGGTTGTGTGCATCCTGCCGGTGGTGCTGATGATCGCGGCCATTCCAGTCATCGTCAAAATGACGGCGCACTAGCGAGCGCTCCACAAAAGCCCTAGCAAGGGGCTGACAAACCATTGTCCTGACCGAACCCGGCTTTGCAGGTGAGAAAGTCCATGCTGCTGCCCA
>NZ_RZQA01000511.1:0-4763 GCF_004022915.1 Mesorhizobium sp. M7A.F.Ca.US.006.04.2.1 | reverse complement strand
TCTCGCTGGTCTCGGCAGGCATGGGCGTGGCGCCGATGACGATTTCGCCCTTCGCCCGCTGGCTGATCTCCGCCTATGACTGGCGAACCGCCATGTTCGACATCGGCATTACCGCCTGGCTATTGCTGTTGCCGGCGGTGCTGCTGGTGCGCCAACCACCGAAGCCCGTCATGGCCGATACCGGCTCCGCGCCGGTTGCCGAAGGCGCCGGCCTGACGGTCGGCAAGGCGCTGCGCTCACCGCAGTTCATCGTGCTGGGGCTGACCTTCTTTGCCTGCTGTGCGGCGCATTCCGGCCCGATCTTCCATATGGTCAGCTATGCCATGCTGTGTGGCGTCGCCCCCATGGCAGCGGTCTCGATCTACAGTGTCGAAGGCCTGGCAGGCCTCGGCGGCCGGCTCTTCTACGGCGTGCTGGCCGACCGGCTGGGCGTCAAGCCGGTGCTGATCGCGGGCCTGGCGATCCAGGCGATCGTCATTGCCGCCTATCTCTCGATCAGCCGGCTTGAGCAGTTCTACATGCTGGCCGTTATCTTCGGTGCCACCTATGGCGGCGTCATGCCGCTCTATGCGGTGCTGGCGCGCGAATATTTCGGCCAGCGCATCCTCGGCACCGTG
This sequence comes from Mesorhizobium sp. M7A.F.Ca.US.006.04.2.1, assembly GCF_004022915.1. Classification (NCBI taxonomy): domain Bacteria; kingdom Pseudomonadati; phylum Pseudomonadota; class Alphaproteobacteria; order Hyphomicrobiales; family Phyllobacteriaceae; genus Mesorhizobium; species Mesorhizobium sp. M7A.F.Ca.US.006.04.2.1. The sequence goes on along the minus strand of NZ_RZQA01000511.1, from coordinate 4,146 downwards.
TTCGGCGCCGCCACCATGCTGTCCAGCCTCGGCATGGCGCTGGGCCCGCTTGCCGGCGGCATGGTGTTCGACGCCTACGCCAACTATTCCTGGCTGTTCATCGGCTCGGCTCTTATCGGGCTCGGCGCGGTCGGCATCGCCATCGCGTTTCCGCCGCTACCGCGCAGGGAGTTCCAGCCGGCGTAGTCCGGGTCGATTTCCCAAACCTTGCTGGCCAGGCGCGCAATCAGCCTGGCCCGTTCGGTTCACTGCGGATTCCCCCTTGCGCGAGGCAGTTTACGGCCAACGTTTGCACCAAGCGATCTCGACTGAGCTCGCGCATCCAGTCCACGCCAGAGAGGACACCCTGATGGTCGAACATCCGAGTGGAAGCGAAAGCAACAGAATTGCCGCAAGCGCTGTTGCCGACGACGATCCGCGTCTCGCATTCATTTATCAGGAAGCAGTGAGAGGTCTCACGCAACAGCAAACCCTTGTGGAGAACATGAGCAGCCGCGCCGGCAGCCTTGTCTTCGCCACCGCCTTCGCAAACTCGTTGCTTGGCGGTGCGGCCCTTTCCAACGGGCTTGGGCCTTGGGACTGGATTGCGGTGGCCCTGCTGTTCGGCATTGGCGGGCTGATCGTCTTCATGCTTTGGCCCTACCACCAATACACATTCCGCTTCGATCCCGAAGAGTTGCTTGATCAATATGTCGACGGCGACAGGCCGACGACGATGTCGGCCATGCGCCGCGCGCTTGCGCTTCGCATCAAGGCGGACATGGCCGGCAACTGGCGAATTATCCAGCGGCTGCGGGTGGCGCTGCAGATTGCGCTGCTGTTTCTGCTGCTCGATATCCTGGCCTGGCTTTTGGCGATTGCAGGCGTTTGAGCCGGAGGGCACACGGGTCCGCCACGGCCCGGCGCTTGAAGGACAGGCAACCCACGATGGATCGAAAAGCTTTCTTGAGCATTTAAGCTTTGGCTAATAGTAGCCCAGGAGAGAACCAATGAAAAAGACGCTGCTCATTTTGAGCCTGCTCATTCCGCTCTCGGCGTGCTCCCGTACCGAACAAGGCGCTGTCGTCGGCGGCTTGGGTGGCGCAGCGGTAGGCGCCGCGGTGGCCGGCGATCCTGTGCAAGGGGCGGTTGTTGGCGGTGCGGTTGGCGCGATAGCCGGGGCCGTCATCGGGCACGCCAGCGAAGCCGGCCAGTGCAGATATCGCGATCAGTATGGCCGGGTTTACGTTGCACGATGCCCGGAGGGTTACTGACCTGGAGGCGCGTGATCTCTTTCGATCACGCGCCTCCTCCGGAGGTGGGATAAGCGATGGGCTATCGGATCAAAGTACTGCTGGGTTGCTGGTTCGCCGTTGCCAGCGCTGCCGCGATGTATGCGGCATCCACCGCCGCGATCTCCGCCGCGCCTGTTGATGCCAAGACGATTGCCGATCACCTCTCATCGGTAAAGTCCATGTCCGGGGACTTCGTCCAGTCGGGTCCAAATGCGGAGAGGACCCGTGGCAGGTTTTTTCTACAACGCCCCGGCAAGATCCGATTCAACTATGCAGGCCAATCAGGGATCAGCGTGATTGCAGATGGCAAATCCCTGGTGGTTTATAACAGAAAGCTGAAGACATCGCGGCTTTATGCTCTCTCGAAGACGCCGCTTAAGCTGCTGCTCGACAATAAGGTCGACTTCTCCGGCAATCGCGTGAAAAGCATCAGGGACGATGGCGCCCAAGTTACCGTCAAGCTGTCCGACAGATCGACCTTCGGCAATTCGAGCATCTCCATGGTGTTCGACAGTAAATCTCTCGATCTGCGCAGATGGAGCCTCACCGACGAGAAGGGACTTACCACAACGGTGACTATATCAAATGTGAAGCAGGGCGTTCGCGCTCCCGAGGGCACCTTCGTGATCGATTACACGGCAAACCGTGAATTCAACACCACCACGAAATAGCCGAAGCCGCGGGCATATTCCCTGGGCCGGAACCAATGCGATTACCAGCGGTTTAGTCCATGAAGGGACCGGAACCGCAAAGGACGCGGCGCAATGATTGAAATTCACAGCATGGAAGCGGCCAAAGCCAGACTGCGTATAAGGAGAGCTGAGCACTCTTTGAAGTGCGCGAACGACTTGCTGGATGAGGAAGGTGGCGTCGCCCTCAATCTGGCATTGTGCAGCCGGATAAGAGCCGCGCAAAGGCACCTGATCGAGGCAAGGGCACGCCTGATGACGATCGATCCCGCCAGGACGAATTGACCCGCTGGTGGTCGCACGTCAACCCCTGAGCGATAGGTCTATCGTGGCGCAAGGCCCGGGCGGCGCTCGGTTCGGCGATGGTCCGGCCCTTACCCAAAAATCCGATCGCCCTGCTCGTCGACCAACTGGATGCCCTTCTTGATCGAGATGTCGACGGCGTCGTCGAGCGGAGAGTTAAAGAAGGTTGTGTCAGACAGACCTAAGGCGATAATAGTTATTCGTGGGTAAGTGGGGCTTTTCAACGTGACAACTCGCCTGGGTCCGCTGGTAACCTTTTGCTTGATCGCCTTTGTCGCCTTGACTGCAACTGCATCGGCCGTCGCAAAGCAGAAAGCGCCCGAAGAATGGCCGATGAACTTCATTCTGGTTCGGAACGGCGATTGCAACGTCAACTGCGTCCAATGGATATCTGCCGAGGGCATAATAAAACCTGATACCGCCAGGCAATTTGAGAAATTTCTGCGGAAACTGAAGGGAGAAAGGCTTCCTGTCGTGTTTCAGTCTGGCGGCGGGAACGTGGATGCGGCGCTCGAAATGGGACACATGATCCGCGCCGCCGGCCTCGAAACTGCGATAGGCAGGACGCAGTTGAACGGCTGCCCGATGCTGGTGCCACGCTGTCCGCAAAAGATGGTCAGGAACGGCTGGTCGGAAGGGGAAGTTCATTCTGGTGGGGCGTACTGTTTCTCGGCCTGCCCATGGGCCTTGGCTGGGGGCCAGGTCCGCGCCGCAGCTGCCAATGCCCGGATCGCCGTCCATCAGATAACGAACGGCCGGAAGACACCCCGAATGCACAACGGCAGAAGAAGCCTTGATGAGATTTCGACGGTGCCTGATCCGGCGCTGAAGCAGTTGCTGTCCGACTATTTCGACGAAATGGGCGTCAACAGCGCCGATGTGTTCGCCATGATGGGGCTGGCAACGCCGCAGGGCCTTTATAACGTCTGGGACGCTGAAGCGCTCAAATCAGGCATCATAACGAAAGTCTACTCGTACTCGGAAGAACCGGGCTACGTCATCGGTGGAACGAATGTTGCCGATCCGGCCGATCCCACGCCGGCGGCTACTCCGGTGCCGGCGGTTACCACAATGCCGGACGAACTCATGCATTTACTGCCATAGCAAGGCGGCCTATAGAGTGAGCCGGCTTTGATGGCATTGCGGAGACCCGGCCTTGTTTGGCGTTCCTAACACGCTTGACAGCATCTTCACGCTGATCGGTTGGGCTCATTGCGAGATGCCGAAGATTTCGCCTCGACCGGTCCTGCCTATCCAAAAACCCGATCGCCCTGCTCGTCGACCAGTTGGATGCCCTTCTTGATCGAGATGTCGACGGCGTCATCGAGCCCGGCAAAGCGGTCGGCGCGGATGAATTTGTGTTCCTTCACCACGCCGTCGATCTCCTTGGAGACGACGCCGCAGGTCTGGTACTGGCCATCGGCCTTGTAGGGCGTGGCGCTGATCAGAAAGCCCTTGTGCTCGACCTGCTTGGCTGGCGCTGCACTCGTCGGCTCAGCCGTCTGGGTTCCGCCGCCGCCACCGCCGAAAAGACGCTTCAGAAAAGACATCGGACTTCCTCCAACAGCATTCATCCCGCACCATGTAGAGTGACGCGGGATGAATTTCACTATCGGTCCTTGGGCCAGCGGGCAAGGGCTGCGTCCGGTCGGCTGGACGAGCTTACTTGTGCGACAGCGCTTCCAGCGCCTCGGCGGCGGCTTCGAGGATGGCGATGGCCTCGGCCTGCTTGTCGGCCGGGGCGTCGACGAAGTCGCCCAGAGCCGCGCGCAGCCGGTGACGGACTGCGCGGAATTCGTCGCGCGCTTCCGAACGATCCCCGCGGCCGCCACGACGCCCGCCCTCTTCGCTCTCGTCGTTCCAGCCGAACCAGTCGCGCG
>NZ_RZQA01000510.1:0-4794 GCF_004022915.1 Mesorhizobium sp. M7A.F.Ca.US.006.04.2.1 | reverse complement strand
GATCAAGAACGGCACCATTTCCGGCAAGATCGCCAAGGACCTGTTCGAGATCGTCTGGAATGAGGGCGGCGATCCGCGCCAGCTGGTCGAGAGCCGTGGCATGAAGCAGGTCACCGACACCGGCGCCATCGAGAAGGCCGTAGACGAGGTGATCGCAGCCAACCCCGACAAGGTCGAACAGGCGCGCGCCAAGCCGAGCATGGCCGGTTGGTTCGTTGGCCAGGTGATGAAGGTGACCGGCGGCAAGGCCAATCCACAAGCGGTCAACGACCTCGTCAAGACCAAGCTGGGCATCGAGTAGCGCGGTGTTTGTCCGCACCGCAGGTGAACGTGATCTGACGGCCATCCGGGCGCTGCTGGTCGAAACCTGGCACACGACCTATGACGCGGTCTATGGCCCTGATCGGATCGACCGGGTCATCGAGGATTGGTGTTCGCCGGCGAAATTGAGAGCTAGCCTTGAGCGGCCGAATGCCGAATTCCTGGTCGCAGACGACGGCAAGCGCATTGGCGGCGTCGCCTATGCCGAAAGCGTCGAAGGCGGCACCGTGGTCGACCTGCAACAGCTCCATGTCGCACCCGACCTGCAAGGCCGGGGCATCGGCGGGATGTTGCTCGATGAGGTGATCGAGAATTTTCCGGAAGCCCGCTCTCTACGCATCGAGGTCGTGGAGCAGAACAGGCGTGCGGTCGCCTTCTATCTGGCCAACGGCTTTGCCGAGATTGGCGGGGCCGACAATTATGGGCCGGCGCAGTCCGGGATTGCTGCGTTGATTCTTGAGCGGATGCTGACCGCCTGAGCGCTCGATGATCGCGCGATTGCATCACGTTGTTGCGAGTGGACCCTCGAGCGCACGGCTTTCATTTGACGGCGCAAATATCGAGCGCAAAGCTGTGGCCGCTGACCCCAGCCATGATCGGTGTTTGACCGGTGGCATGCGAGGCACCTTGGGGAATCGTCATGCCAAGCTTGCCGGAACTGATGCCGACACAGGTGTCGGACGAGACCTTTGGCAGCGTCACCTATCATATAGCGGGCGAGCTGGTGCCGGTGCTTTCGGTCGATGTCACGCGCATGCCGGTCTATTTCGAGCACCACATCCTTTTGTGGAAGAATTCCACCATCACCATCGGCCTGAAATCGCTGAAGGGCGCCCTGAAGCGCATGATGGCCGGCATGCAGATCTTCGTCACCGAGGCGTCGGGGGCGGGCATCATTGCCTTCAGCCGCGATGGGCCGGGCCACATCGTGCCGATCCATCTCAGGCACGGCGAAGAGATCCAGGTGCGCGAGCACCAGTTTCTCGCCGCCACCGGCAATGTCGACTACACCTTCGAACGGGTGCGCGGCCTGGCGACGATGCTGTTCGGCCAGAGCGGCTTTTTCATCGACCGCTTTCGCGGTGATTCCGGCGATGGCATCGTCTGGCTGCACGGCTATGGCAACGTCTTCGAAAAGACGCTCGCCGCCGGCGAAACCATCGACATCGAACCGGGCGGCTGGCTGTTCAAGGATGCCTCGGTCAGGATGGAGACCAAGATCGATCGCCTGTCGAGCGGCTTCTTTGGCGCCAACATGAATTTCATCGTGAACCGATTCACCGGACCGGGCCGTGTCGGCATCCAGTCGATGTATCTGCATATGCCGACCGAGGAATAGTTCGGCGAAGGCCACTGGCGGGCAGCAATGGCGGCCACGATCCGGCCATGCGTCATCGCGGCGTTTGCCGTGCCGGCTCACCACGGATATGCAAGGGCCATGACCAAATTGTTCCGCACTGCGGCGCTGGCGCTGCTCGCCATCATCATTTTCGCGACCTTATCGCCGATCCAGATGCGGCCGCACCTCGCTGAAGCAAATGTCGAGCGTGCCTTGGCTTATGTCCTGCTGGGCTTCGCCCTGGCGGTCGGCTTCCCCAACCGACTGTATCAAGTGGTGATTTTCGTGGCTGTGATCGCCGGCATGCTGGAACTGCTTCAGCTCATTGATCCCGGTCGCCATGCACGCCTCATCGATGCATTGGTGAAAGCCTTTGCCGGGGTGGTTGGGATCGTCGCGGGACACCTGATCGTCAGGGCCGGCCGGCAAAAGAGCGAGAGCTAGGCGCGGCAGCAATCCGCCGCGGAGGATCGAGCCTTCGCTAGGCAGCGGGAACCCCCACATTGTCGATTAGCCTGGTCTTGCCGAGCCATGCTGCTGCGAGAAGACGCCCTTCGCGGTTTCGACGCCATGGCGCAAGCGTCAGGCTTTCGCGTGCCTCGACATAGTCGACCTTCTGGAAGCCGACGGCGATGAGGGCGCGGCTGGCCTCTTCGGTTGCGTCGCTCTGGTCGGCGCCGCCCGCCAGAGCCACTGCCGTTTTGCGCAATATCACGTTGAGTTGGCGGGCGACCTTCAGTTCGGCCTCATCGAGATAGGCGTTGCGTGACGACATGGCGAGACCATGCGCGTCGCGTATCGTCGGGGCGCCGACGATCTCGACGGGCAGGTCGAGATCGCCGCAGAGCTGCCTCACAACGCAAAGCTGCTGGTAGTCCTTCTCGCCGAAGACCGCAAAGTCGGGCGTTGCCTGCAGGAGGAGCTTTGCCACGACAGTGGCGACGCCTTCGAAAAAGGTCGGCCGAAAGTCCGATTCGAGCCCGGCGGAGGGGCCGCCGACTGAGATTTTCGTGGCGAAGCCGGCGGGATACATCTCGCCAACCGTCGGTGTGAAAGCAAGGTCGGCCTTTGCCGCGCCGAGCCGGTCGAGATCGCGGGCGAGTTGGCGCGGGTACTTGTCGAGGTCTTCGCTCGGCGCGAACTGTGTCGGGTTGACGAAGATCGACACGACGCAGCGCTCGGCTTTTTCGAGCGCGATCCTGACCAGCGAGATGTGCCCGTCGTGCAAAGCGCCCATGGTCGGCACCATGGCGACACGAAGGCCGTCACGGCGCCAGTCATGGATTTGCGTGCGAAGTGCGGCAACGCTGTCGACGACGACGGGTTGGCTCATGCGTCATCCCTGCTGTTTGTCGCCGAAAAGACATGGCCGGGGCCCGGGAAGGTCCGGTTTCGCACTTCTGCTGCATAGCTCTTTGCGGCATGCGAGATCGCGCTGCGCAGGTCGGCGTATTCCTTGACGAATTTCGGCACGCGATCGACGGTCAGCCCGACCATGTCGTCGATGACCAGGATCTGGCCGTCGCAGTCGCCGCTGGCGCCGATGCCGATGGTTGGAATGGCGAGGCGGCGGCTGATATCGGCGGCGACCCTCTCGACCGTGCCTTCGATGACCACCGAGAAAGCCCCGGCGTTCTCGACGGCGAGCGCATCGCGAAGCAATGCCGCAACAGCCTCCTCGGTGCGGCCTTTGATCTTGTAGCCGCCGTCCTTCTCGACCGATTGCGGCTGCAGGCCGATATGCCCCATGACCGGAATGCCGGCGGCGACGATGGCCGCGATCTGGCTAACCATTTCGACGCCGCCTTCGAGCTTCACCGCCTGGCAGCCGGTTTCGTCGACGACCCGCCGCGCCGAGGCGACGGCAAGTGCTGCCGTGACCTCATAGCTGCCAGCCGGCAGGTCGACGACGACGCAGGCACTGGCCGAGCCGCGCATCACGGCTTGCCCATGCGCGATCATCATCTCCAGGGAGGCACCCAGTGTCGTCTTGTGGCCATGGAGGACCATGGCGACACTGTCACCGACCAGAAGCAGATCGACATGGTGATCAAGCAGACGGGCGATGGGATAGGTATAGGCGGTCAGGCAAACGATCGGCGTGCCGCCCTTGCGGTGGCGAATCGCCTCGGCGCTGATGCGCATGTCGGTGGTCGGCAATTCCGTGGCCAATCGTCACCTCCTTTGGCCTCAAGCCGGGCTGGATACAAGCATGGGCGCGCAGAGCTTTAGAAACACCGCAAAGGCTTGGCAAGCGTGCATGCAGCCACCGGCAGGATCACAGGCTTGTGTCGGGTTTCAGGAAAGCCATTTGCGCACACGCCGTGGCAAAAGCCTTGCCTTCGGCAAGGCCTGACGCCATAAGCAGGAAACGGGCGCTGCTGGCGCGAGGGTTTTGAAATGAAGACTTTCCTTACGCAGTTTTTCACCTGGTGGAACAGCCAGACGATAGGAACCCGCCTGCACACGTGGCGGTATGGCAAGAAGGTCGGCCAGGACGAGACCGGCAATTTTTACTACGAAGGCGGCATCGATTCGGAAGGCCGCACGCGCCGCTGGGTCATCTACCGCAATTATTCGGAAGCTTCGGCGATACCGCCCGGCTGGCACGGCTGGATGCACCACCGTGTCGACGTCGCGCCGTCCAGCGAGGACTACAAGCCACGCGACTGGCAGAAGCCGCATCAGCCCAATCTGACCGGCAGCCCGGCGGCCTATCGCCCGAAGGGCTCGGTGCTCACCAATCAGCATCGCCCGCAGGTCACCGGCGACTACGATGCCTGGACACCCGGGTCGTAGCGACAGGGTGCAAGCCGGTCCTTTATCGCCACAATTGGTGTTTAGCTGCTTGCTGATCAGAAAACGGCGACTAGCCTTGGCGATCGACAGAATCACCCGGGCGCGAACCACCGGTATCTTTGCATGAGCTTTTCTTACTCAATATCGGCCAGTCTGGCGCTAGCCGCCGGTCTTGCCGTCAGCACCGTGGCCTTCGCCGCTTCGCCTGAGCCCGCGGCACCCGCACCGGCGCCGCCCGCGGGAGCGGACCGGGTTACCAATGCCGTTGCCGAGTTTGCCGGTATCGACAAGATCACCGGCCGGATCATCACCTTCGATGTCTATATCGACGAGAC
>NZ_RZQA01000050.1:0-14391 GCF_004022915.1 Mesorhizobium sp. M7A.F.Ca.US.006.04.2.1 | reverse complement strand
TCGAAGCCCTAAAGCCGGGCAACGTCCATCTGTTCGCCGACGGACACGGCATGTCCGCCGCCCAGTTCATGACAAGTGCGGAGGTTTCCTCCGGGCCGCTGACCGATCCTCGTCTGCCGGTCGGGCAGCGGATGCTGGAGGCGGTGCGCGCGACACGACTGGCGGTCGCAACCAACACCAATCTCGGAATCATCCTTCTGGCAGGGCCTCTGATATGCGCTGCCGAAATGGGCGGTGACAGACTGCAGGACAATCTCGATTCGCTGCTTCGGGCTTTGAGCGTGCAGGATACCAAGGCGGTATTCGAGGCGATCGTCACGGCCGCGCCAGGCGGCCTCGGAGAAGCCGCCAACGATGTGCGGCAGGAGCCGAAGGTCCATTTGCTGGACGCGATGAGGGAGGCTGCCGACCGCGACATGATCGCTCGCCAGTACAGCAACTGTTTCGGCGACGTGTTCGGGGTCGGGCTCGCCGCGCTGGATGGAGCGTTGGCACGTGAAGAAGACGGCATGTGGCCGACGGTGTTCGTCTACATGGCGTTTCTCGCCGACTTCCCCGACAGCCATGTGATGCGCAAGCACGGCGTTCACGTCGCAAATCAGGCGCGGCAGGAAGCCGTTGCCGTTCAGGCGGCGCTCCATGCCGAGGGCGACGAACCGTCGCGCATTCGTCTGCTCATGGAGTTCGACCGCCGGCTGAAGGCCGACAACATCAACCCCGGCACCTCGGCCGACCTCACCGTGGCTACTCTTTTAGTCCACACCCTCGCCCTCACCTTGCATAATCGCGGCGTTGGTGCTTGACTTCCAAAAGCGGAAGCTGTGCTTCCGCGGCTATCTAGCCAACCGGTCCGGGCAAATCCGGACGCTGCCAACAAGGATAGCTGTCCATCGAGCGCCTGCTCGGTTGCAGCGTCCGTGGACATCATAATTGTGTCTTGGAGGAAATTGGCATGGCAAAAATATCAAAGGTTATGGTCGGTGAATCGCTGGTGGGAGACGGCAACGAAGTCGCGCATGTCGACCTGCTCATCGGCCCGCGGGGGAGCGCGGTCGAAACGGCATTTTGCAACGCGCTTACCAACAACAAGGACGGCTTTACTTCGCTTTTGGCGGTGATCGCGCCCAATCTTCAATGCAAACCCAACACCGTGATGTTCAACAAGGTCACGATCAAGGGTGCCAAACAGGCGGTCCAGATGTTCGGCCCGGCGCAGCACGCCGTGGCAAAGGCCGTGCAGGACAGCGTTGCGGACGGGACCATTCCGGCCAACGAAGCAGACGACGTGTTCATCTGCGTCGGGGTATTCATCCATTGGGACGCGGCGGACGACGCCAAGATCCAGAAATACAATTACGAGGCGACAAAGGAAGCCATCCAGCGCGCCGTTGCAGGAACCCCGGCCGCCGCCGAAGCAACGGCCCAGCGCGACAAGGTCAAGCATCCGTTCGCAGCCTAGACAAGAGACAGCCCCGCACAGGAAAAACCCTCTTCTGAGACGGATGGTCTGTTGCGCCGGCTGAAAAAGGTTCTGGGCTTTTGAAACGTCAGCTCCCGAAGGGCGCACGCCCTTCGGGAGCTGACGAGCAACGATGATCAGGCGCCGAGTGACGCGAGGCGGCCGGGCGTGAGCGTAGCGTTGTGCAATGAGGTTGCGACCAGTGCCGCGGCGACGCCCATGGCGGACAAGGCCCTGATGTCGTTCTCGTCGCGGACACCGCCGGCCGCAATGACAGCGCGATTTCCGGCCTTGGCCTTGACCTCCTGCAACCGCCCGAAGTCGGGACCGGCGGCCGCACCGACCTTGGCCAGCGTCATGACAATCACCTTTTGCGGCCAAAGCTCGGGCTCATCGAGAAGAGAACGCGGCCCGCAAAAACTATCGCCGACGAAATCAAGGGACAGGATGAGATCGGGATGATCGCGAAAACGCCGCAGCAACATGTCGTCTCGCTGCGATTCAGAGCCCAGAACAGGAGACAGCGAGCGTTCGGCAAGCGCCGCCAAAAGTGTCTTTTCGTCGGCCACGCCGGCATCGACCCAAAGTTTCGGCGGCTCCGCCATCGTCCTCAGCCGGGCGAGTGCGTCGCTGTTTGGCGCTCCGCCTTCGATAGCGTCCAGATCTGCGATGTAGAAGGTGGAAAAAGGATAAAGCCCACGCAGTCCTTCAGCGACCGCGACCACATCAGGGCTTCGGCTGAGCGGCGTAACGATCGGCCTGTAGCGATCGCGTTTTCCCTGCTGGGCGCGAACCACCACGCCGTCTTTCAGGTCGAGAACCGGAATGATACGCAACGCTTTTTCACCGACCAATTGCCCCCGTCATGAAAGCTTGAAGCGTGGAAAAAAGAAAGGGCATCATTGCCGGTTTCGACATTGGCGGCGCGCATCTGAAGGTGACCCGCGCACAAGACGGTCGCATCGTCGAGGCGGTAACGATCGCAACGCCGCTCTGGCAAGGGCTGGACAAGCTGGCTTCAGCCCTCGACGAAACGGCTCCGATCTACGCGGGTGCGGATCTCAACGCATTCACCATGACGGGCGAACTGTCGGACATCTTTCCGTCCCGCGATGCCGGCGTGGCGGCTCTGCTGGGTCAGATTTCCACCCATTTCCCCGCAGACAAAAAGCTGGTCTATGCCGGACCATCCGGTTTCGTCGGAGTCGAACGGGCAGCGCAGCTGACCGCCGATGTGGCTTCCGCCAATTGGCACGCGACAGCCTTGTTGGTGGCAAAACTCGCCGGCGATGCCCTGTTCGTCGACATGGGCTCCACCACCACCGATATTATCGCCATCAAGAACGGCGCCGTGGCCAATGACGGCTACACCGATGCCGGACGGCTTCTAACCGGCGAATTGGTCTATACCGGCTTTACCAGGACATTCCTGTTCGGCGTAGCCTCGTCGGCTCCCGTCCGTGGCAGGCTAACGCCGCTGATGAACGAATATTTCGCCTCGATCGCCGACGCTCACCGCATCCTGGGCGTGCTCGACGAGGACGACGACAGGCACCCTCCCGCCGACGGCAAGGAAAAGACTGTGGACGGCTCGATCGCGCGGCTGGCGCGCATGGTGGGGCGCGACGCCACCGACCTCACCCCGCCGGAATGGGGTGACGTCGCGCGCTGGTTCAGCGAGCAGCAACTGCGCAAAGTGCACGATGCAGCGGCGCTGGTTGCCGGAACCCTGTCTCGGGATATCCCGATCGTCGGCGCCGGAAGCGGTCGCTGGCAGATCAGGCGGCTGGCCGAACGCATGGAACGCAGTTATATCGATTTCGCCGACATCATCCCCGCCGATGACACTGTTCGCGGGCAAGCGAGCAGCGCGGCACCCGCGTCCGCAGTGGCGCTTTTGGCGGGATATCCTTCGTAAGCAGGTTGCGGCGCTCGCGCCTATGCTCGCGGGTCCTCGCTATCCGAACCTTTGGCGGTCAAGTGATCGCTGACACGCTGCATCAGCCAGCCCCAGGCTTCCTTTTCACCGTCGCCTGCCGTCTTTTCGATGGCGATCGAAAGGTAGGCGATTTCCGCCTCGATCTTGTTGCGCGGCAGCATGCCGAGCCGGCTGACCAGGATGGCCAGCTCAAGCACCGCCGCCTTGGCTCGGTTGAGGCCGGTGAACGGCGCGAGCGTTTCCTCCCGCACCACGCGGCAGAAATGGCGGGGGCGCACACCATTGTCATCGACCGCCTGGACTTCGAGGCCCGAATACGCCAGCGCCGCCTCGAGCCTCGGCACCGGGAACCCGTCAACCGGAACGGTTGGCCAATGCTTGCGGCCTGTCAGGCAGCCGGCAAAGACACGCACGTCGTCAGTATAATTGGCGATGGCAAACGGCACTTCGGCGAGATTGTCGAGCGTGACCGACGGCCGGAACGGCGCGATAACCCAACCGTCATTCTCGGCAATGATGCCGATCGGCGCGATGTGGACGTTGCCTGCCTTGTTGACCGTCGTGATGATCGATTCGCGAATATAGGGCATGGTCCTAGTGCTCTTTCCTTGCGCGGAGCGTCTTGCCCGGCTCGGCAAGACGGGTACGGTCGGTTTCGGGTGCCGGCGCGGCAACGCCCCATGCGAGCGGCTCGTCCTGCACATAACGCTTGCCGAGGCGCCACGCGATCTCCGCCTTCATCAGTTCCGCGCCGAGGTAAAAAGCGTGTGCGCCATCGGCGTTGACGTCCAGCCCGGCAAAAAGTTCGAACGCATCCGTGGCAACCGCATGCCCTTTGCTATTGAAAACATGGATGCCGTCCTCCGCTACCGCGATCCGGAAGTTGGCATCGCGCACCTGGGCCGCCAATGCCTCGATATCGTCGGTTGAGGCTGTGAAAGGCTTGCGATCGTGGACCTGCAACAGGCCTGGGTGATAGCCGCGCGGCAACGCGCCGTCCGTGCAAGCAGCCAACATGACGCGGCGGGCGATATCGTGCTCCTCGATCGTGCGCACCGTGTGTGGGCTGACATGCACCGCCAGCACGTTCCGGATCCGGAGTTCCGAGCAGAGCCCCGCTAGCACGGCTGTAACGCCGGAACTGTCGGCGTCGGTCAATTCGGTGAGATTGCCGGTGCCCATCAGCAATTCGACGTCCGGCCAACGGCGCCGCGCCTCGATGAAGCGCCCGAGTGAAACGGCGAAGCCGAAATGGATCGGGTCGAGCACGGGATCGGCAATGAAGGCGACGCCGGCCTTTTGTGCCGCGGTAATCGCCCGGCCGAGCGAATCCAGATCGCCGGGGATGGAGGGTATCAACACTGCCGTAGCCCGATGGTCGAAGATCAACGGCAGCGTGTTCTCATCGAGGCTGAGAAGATAGTCCGCGCCGGCGTGCGCACCGATCGACAGTTCGTCTGCGCTGGCCGAATCGACGCTGACCACAAACCCCTGTGCCTTGAGTGCCCGCACTGCCTCAGCCAGCAACGGAAACGGCGTCTCCGGCAGGCAGCCCAGATCGATGACATCCGCGCCGGTCGCAGCCAGCATCGAGGCCCTCGCCATCAGGGCCTCGACCGACAGCATCGGCGCATCGACGATCTCGGCGAAGATGCGCATATCGTGACGCGTCAGATCCGGCGGTTTGCCCACCCGGCCAAGGAAGGCCGGAAGGTCGGCGATCTCGTCGGGGCCGCGCACAAAGGGCACGCCGAAATGCTCCGACAGGTGTTCGATGTTTCCCCGATAGCGTCCGGGCAGGATGACGCGGTCGACGTCTCCTGTCAGAGTGAGCCGACGCTTCACGATGTCCTCGCTCATCAGCGCGGCGACCTTGACGCCGACGTCGACGATTTCCCACGCGAATTCGGTTCTGCCCAGCCCGGTCAGCAGCCGTTCCAGCCGCGCCTTGGCCAGATGGCCGGTAAGAAAAACCAGCCGCTCAGCCATCGCTTGCGAGTTCGGCCTGGCGCCGTGTGAGCGAGGCTTCGAGATCAGCGAGCGACTCGACCACCAGGGTCCGCTCGAAACTCTTCAACTGTTTGGTATTTTCCAGGTCGATCCTGCGCGGATAGACCTTGACCAGCCCGTGCGGTGCCTGGGTTTCGAGTTCCGGCGCGGTGTCGCAAGCAAAGACGATGGCTGGCACACGGCACTTTCCCGCTTGAGCAAAGACATTGGTGGCGAGCGTGTCGGAAATGCCATGCACGCATTTGGCGACCGTGTTGGAAGTGGCCGGCGCCACCACGACCGTGTGATAGACACCGTGGTAGAATTCGCCGACCGGGATCGCGCTTGCGGTCTTGTCGTGCAGCACGCGCGTCGTCTCCGGGAAATCAAGTTTAAGCTTGTACATGCGCAGGACTTCGTTGGCGGCCTTAGACACGAAGACATCGCAATGTTCGAGCTGGCGAACAAGTGCGAAGCTCTCCGTAAAAAAATGCCCGGAACCCGTCAAAACCCACGCCCAGCGCGGCACATGCAGCTTCACCATCGGCTATCCCGCCTTCTTTGCCGACGACCCTGTTGAAGCCACTATCCGGATGCCGGGCAGCTTGCCCGACGCGAGCATCGCGCCGGCCCCGGCAGCATCCTTCGGACCGGCGAGATGGAAATCGATGCCGTCGGGCAGCATGGCGGCAAAGCCTGGGTCGACAATGCCTCGGGCCCTCAGGCTGTCAGCGGTATCGCTGTCGAAGAATGCACCGGTCTGCTTGACAAGCAACAGCGCGTTTGCGCCAAGCTTGCCGGCAAGCCAGGCGGACAGAGAATCGGAGGTAATGTCCCAGGAGGCCGGAACATCCAGCGCCGCCAGTGCCAGTGACGACGGCAGCCACACCGGAATCTTCCCCGCCTCCAACACTCGCCCGATCTCGTCCAGCGACCGTGCCGGCGCCAGCCTTTCGTCCCGGTCGAGGATGACATGGCCGAACTGCTCCATGGCCAGGATCGCCATGGCATGAGCGGCGGTGTCGGAAAACTCCATGCTGGTCTGCGTCTCGCGCACATGATCGGCAAAGAGCCCGCCGCCGGGCACGATGACGATCGGCAGCCTGGAACCCGCCAGCGCTGCGATCCAGCTCTTCATCTCCGCCGCATGGGCCGTGCTGCCGCCAAGCTTGACGATGGCCCGTCGAAGCATTTCGGGGCGCTCCTGGCGCGGCCGGAAAACAACGCTTCGGTCTTTTCGGCCAGCAATGCCGGAGGCAGCACCGCGTCCCGCCGATTGGCGCTTGCGTTCGATCTCAACGCCGACGCCGCCAGGGCCGAGCTCGAGCTTTTCGACCCTAACCGTGACGCGCACGACACGCTGGTTCTCCAGCACGTGCGCTGCCACCTGCTCGGCCAAAGCCTCGCTGAGCTGGATATGGCCCCGCGCGACGATGGTGCGAATGCCGTCCATGATGATGTCGTAGGAGAACACATGGCGCATGTCCTCGGGATGGTCGGTGATTTGCAGCACGTCGGCGATCACATCAAAGCGCACTTTTTGAGTATGGCCATGCTCGAAGCTGTAGGCACCGATCTGGACCGGCAGAACAAAATCCCGCACAAAAATCCTGTCCGTGCCCAGTGTCGGGTCGGTGTCCGGCGAATAGCCTCTCGCTGCCAACAGGCGATAGTCGATACTCGATTGATCGCCGGTCCCGGATTCCGCTGGGATCAACTCGCGAATCCGCGAGACCGCCTCGGCGCTGATCGAACTCGTGCGACCGGAATGGCCACACAGCGCCCCCCGAAAGCCGAGAAAATCGGGAGCGAAAGGCAATAGGCGCGGAATGTCCGGAGCTTCCAGCGATCCACTCAGGCCGACCATCAGACCGAGCGATTTCGTTCGATCGACGAATCCCGGAATACGCTCCGGCGGCAGATGATCGAGCAGCCGGCCCTTCCCCTTTTGCGCGGTATCAACCATCACGCCGTGGAAGCGATGCCTGGCGAACATCGGCAGAAGCTCGAAGTCCGGCGCCAGATCGGCAAACAGCACGGCAATCAGCTTCGTTCGTGCGGCGAGCGGTTCAAGCGCCTGTGCGCAGGCAGAGATATTTGCCGAAGGAAAAAATCCGATCTTCACATAGTCGACGCCGGTCGCCGCGATCTCTTCGGCCTTGATGCGGATCGTTTCGGGTTCCATCGGCAGGTCGCCGCAGACAGCGCTGACCGGAGCCCGACCCGCGATGAAAGAGATCGTTCGGAGCATGGTTTCCATGGACACCGCGCCCAGGGCTCCCGCCTTCGGGTCCTTCAGGTCGACGATATCGACACCTCCAGAAAGAGCGATCTCCGCCTCTTCGATGCCGGTGACGCTTGCCAGCATTCTGGTCATTTGAACAGTTTCTCCAGTTTGGAGGACAAGACGCTTTTATAGAGGCGGTCGATCCCCCTGCGCCACGTCTCGCCGGTGTTGCCATGCGAATCGACGCTGGCGACCTTCCGCACCGTTCTGGCAGGCGCGAAAAGTCGTCCTATAGGGTTTGATAAATTTTGCGGGTCGGCTAAGTTGATCATGGGCACCTTGACTTGGCGCGGGTCCGGCAACCGTCGAACCTCTGCGCAAGAATGGGTAATTACTATCGATGACGAGCGCGGTGCCAGGCACTCTCGCTGCCTTTTTGTGCTTTTTTTCCCTGACCGTCAACGTTTCCGACGCGACAGGCCAGGAAACGGTGGCGAAGCCGGAAAAAAAGATAACTGAAATCAAGATAGGCTATTTGCGGGCCTACGCACCGCAATTGACGCTTTCCATGCTCGACCTGCCGCCACGTGACGAAGGTGTCGCCGGTGCCGAGGTAGCGATCGGCGACAACAACACGACGGGAAAGTTCACCGACCAGAAATTCAGCCTCGACGTGACCGAGGTCAAGCCCGACGGCGACGCGGTTCAGGCATTCGAAGGCATGATCGCCAAGGGCGACCGCTATGTGGTCGCCGATCTTTCAGCCAAACAATTGCTGTCGATCGCCGACATCGCCCGCGACAAAGGCGTGCTGATCTTCAACGTCGGCGCCACCGACGACAGCCTTCGCGAGGAGGACTGCCGCATCAACGTTTTCCATATCGCGCCGACGCGCAGCATGCTGGCCGACGCGCTGGCGCAGTATCTCATGGTGAAGAAGTGGCCGAATTGGGTGCTGCTCTATGGATCACATGAGCAGGACCATCTCTACGCCGATGCGCTGCGCCGCGCGGCAACCCGCTTCGGCGGCCAGATCGTCGCCGAGAAGGAATTCAAGGATACCGGCACAGCCAGGCGCACCGACACCGGCGCCACGCAGATACAGCAGCAGATTTCCGTGTTCACGCAAGACCTCCCGGAGCACGACGTGGTGCTTGTCGCCGACGAAAGCGAGGTTTTCGGCACCTACGTGCCCTACCGCACCTGGACGCCGCGGCTGGTCGCCGGCACGGCCGGTCTGGTTGCATCGTCATGGCATCCCGCCAGCGAACAATGGGGCGGCATCCAGATGCAGAGCCGCTTCCTGAAGACGACGAGCCGGCGGATGCTCTCCAAAGACATGTCGGCCTGGACCGCGGTGCGTGCGGTCGGCGAGGCCACCACGCGCACCAAGGGCGACGATGCGAAAAGGATCAGCGACTATATACGCTCTGACGATTTTTCGGTTGCTGCTTTCAAGGGGCAGAAGCTGACCTTCCGCAAATGGAACCTCCAGCTTCGCCAGCCGATCTTGCTTGGCGACACCAAGTCGGTCGTCTCGACATCGCCACAGGAGGGCTATCTTCACCAGGTCTCCGAACTCGACACTCTCGGTGTCGATCAGCCGGAAACGAAATGCGCTCTCAAGTAGAGTCAATCGGGAGGAATTTGCGTGCAGAAACGAGCTTGCGCATTCGCCATTCTCGCGGCCGGCTTCACGGCCAGCCCGGCATCGGCCTATACGGCTTACGTGTCCAACGAGAAGGACAACACGATGACCGTCGTCGACACGGCGACGATGCAGGTGGTGAAGACCGTCGAAGTCGGCCAGAGACCTCGCGGCATCACCATCTCGCATGACGGCAAATTCGTCTATCTATGCGCCAGCGATGACGACACGATCCAAATCATCGACACCGCGACACTTGAAATCATCGGTACGCTGCCTTCCGGCCCCGATCCCGAATTGTTCGTCCTCTCGCCCGACGGCAAGACGCTTTATGTCGCCAATGAGGACGACAATCTCGTCACCGCCATCGACGTCGAAAGCAAGCAGGTCCTGGCCGAGATACCAGTCGGCGTGGAGCCGGAAGGCATGGGTGTCAGCCCCGACGGCAAGACCATGGTCAACACCTCGGAAACCACCAGCATGGCGCATTTCATCGACACCGGCACGCATGAGGTGACGGACAATGTGCTGGTCGACACGCGCCCTCGCTTCGCCGAATTCAAGCCCGACGGCTCGCAGGTCTGGGTCAGCGCCGAGGTCGGCGGCACCGTCAGCGTCATCGACAACGCCAAACGCGAAGTGGTGAAGAAGATCCAGTTCGCGATTCAGGGACTGCGGGCCGAAACCATCCAGCCGGTAGGCATCGCCATCAGCGCCGATGGCAAGAAAGCCTATGTCGCGCTCGGCCCGGCGAACCATGTCGCGGTGATCAATACCGACACTTATGAGGTGGAAAAATACATCCTCGTCGGCCAGCGCGTCTGGCATCTGGCCTTCACGCCCGACCAGAAAACGCTGATCACCACGAATGGCAATTCCAACGATATCACCTTCATCGACACGGCCACCGACGAGCCGGTCCAATCGCTCACTGTGGGCCAGCAGCCCTGGGGTGTGGTCATTTCGCCCAAATAGCAGACATTGATCATCGGGAGGCTCAAGACATGAAACTTTGCCGTAGGTTTTTCTTCGCCGCGCTCGCCGGATTTGTCCTTGCTCCGATCGTAGCAAACGCCGACGATGCGACGTCAAAACCGTCGCGTGCCAGCAAGAACCTGCCGGAATTGATTATCGGTTCGGCCGATTCCACCTATGCGGTCAATCAGAAGGACTTCGAGCTGATCGCCGGCCAGGGCTATCGCTGGAAGATCACGTCCAAGGGCGGTTTCGAGTACAAGTTCGTGACCGATCTCTTCCGCAATGTCTGGATGGACCAGATCGTCATCAACGATTTGGAAGTGCATATGGACGGCGGACCGGCCTGGCTGGAATTCGACGACGCGGGAACGATCCAGGTGCAGTTCCATACCGTTCGCCCGGGCGAATATACCTGGTCGGTTCCCGACCTTGCCGACAAGGGACTGAAGGGCAAGATTACGATCAAGTAAGACAAAAGGCGATCAGGGGCGCCAATAGGCCAACGCGTCCTGAAGGAGCGATCCGGTATGCAGCATATGAGGACAAGCGGACCGGGAGACGAGGTGGCGGCGCTCGATGTCCGAGCCGTCAGCCATTCCTATGGCCAGAAGCGGGCGCTCAACGACGTCTCCTTCTCGATCGCGCCGGCGACTTTCACCGTTCTGCTCGGCCTCAACGGGGCCGGCAAGACGACGCTGTTCTCACTGATAAGCCACCTCTACGACACGCGTCACGGATCGATCCGCATCTTCAGCCATGACATTCGCCGCGCGTCCGGCGAAGCACTCAGGCGGGTCGGCATCGTGTTCCAGGCACGCACGCTCGATCTCGACCTCAGCGTCTACCAGAATCTCTCCTACCATGCCTCGTTGCATGGCATTGGCGGACGCGAAGCTCGCCAGCGCATTGCCGCGCTGCTGGAAACGGTCGACATGCAGGGCCGCCAGCATGACAAGGCACGCAGCCTCTCCGGCGGTCAGATGCGGCGCATCGAAATCGCCAGGGCGCTGCTGCACCGACCTTCCCTGCTCCTGCTTGACGAGGCGACCGTCGGCCTGGATATCGAATCTCGTGCGGGCATCCTCGCCACCATCCGCAAGCTCGTCCAAGCAGAGGGCATCGGCGTGCTCTGGGCTACGCATCTGATCGACGAAGTCGAAGACGCCGACCATGTCGTCATACTGCGGCGGGGTGACCTGGTCGCCAGCGGCAAGGTGTCGGATGTGATCCGTGCGAACGGCGGAAGTTCGATTCGCGAAACCTTTTCGAAGCTCAGCCGCGTCGATGCGGCGGGCATGACGGAGACGTCGCCATGAGCGCTCCTGCGATGCCCGGAAAAGTCGCCGGCATCATGCCGGTGCGGTCCGAGCCATTCGGCCTGCGCCACTATCTCATTTGCCTGAAAGGCGTCGTCCTGCGCGAGTGCCTGCGCTTCCTGCACCAGCGCGAACGCTTCATTTCCTCGCTGGTCCGGCCGCTGGTCTGGCTGTTCATCTTCGCGGCCGGCTTTCGCCAGGTGCTTGGCGTGTCGATCATCCCGCCCTACAAGACCTATGTGCTCTACGAGGTCTATATCACGCCGGGCCTTTGCGGCATGATCCTGCTGTTTTCCGGCATGCAGTCTTCACTGTCGATGGTCTACGACCGCGAGATGGGCAACATGCGCATCCTGCTGGTCAGCCCGTTTCCGCGCTGGTTCCTGCTGGTGTCGAAGATGCTGGCCGGTGTGGCCGTATCGATCGTGCAGGTCTACGCGTTCCTGATCGTTGCCTGGTTGTGGGGCGTCAAAGCGCCGCCACTCGGCTATCTCTATGTTCTGCCGGCACTGTTCCTGTCGGGCATGATGCTTTGCGCGCTCGGCATGCTCTTGTCTTCGCTGATCAAGCAGCTTGAAAACTTCGCCGGCATCATGAACTTCGTCATCTTTCCCGGCTATTTCGCGTCTCCGGCGCTGTATCCCTTGTGGCGCATCCAGGAGGCGAGCCCCCTGCTCTACAAGATCTGCCTCTGCAACCCGTTCACCTATGCCGTCGAACTGATCCGTTTTGCCTTCTACGGGCAGATCGAATGGCTGTCGCTGGGCGTCGTCGCCGGCTGCACGCTGCTGTTCCTGGGCGGCGCCATCATCGCATACGACCCTTCGCGCGGTTTGGTGATCCGCAAACAGGACATGGGAGGAAACGCCTGATGGCGCGAATGAGACTTGTTCACACTCTGGTTCTGGTCACCACGCTTGCGTCGATGGAGGGCGCCGCCGCGGCAAACACCGATCCCGACTGGCCCTGCATGCAGCGTAAGGTGCCACAGCTCTCGCTTGGCCAGATCTGGAATGGGCCGGAGCTTCCGGCGACCGCGAAGGATTGGGCGAAGGATCCAGGCGTGTCGGCGCTTGTCGATGCTGTGGCGGCCCGGCGGACGCCGATTGCACAAGCCCAGAAGGAGATCAAGGATTTCGCGACTTCCCTACCGCCCGAGCAGGTCGCAACCAAAATGACGATGCTGGTGCAGGGAATGTTCGATCACATGGACGCCGAGCGTTCGCACGTGATCTCCGGCATCTCCCGCTATGCCCACAAACAGCTGGAAATGGCGGCACAGTTGCGCAAGGAAGCATCCGAAGTGGACGCGCTGCGCGCCAAGGCCGATGCGGATCCGGACGAAGTAGAACGGCGAACCGATCAACTGAATTTCGCGACGCGAATTTTCAACGAACGCGTCCAGTCGCTGACTTATGTCTGCGATGTGCCGACGATAATCGAGCAGCGGCTTTACCAGTTGTCGAAGACTGTCTCGGAAACGCTCATCGTGAAGAAATAGACCTTGGCCGCCTGTCTCACGACTCTCTGCCAGGCAGCACACGCCAGCGCTGCACGAAATAACCGGGATGCGTCTCGATCCACCTTGCCACCAGCGGCTGCGCCTGCATGAAGGCAGTCCCGGGATTCATCGCCAGACCGTCTACCATTTCCTCGCGTTGTTCGCAGGTCCGCGGTCCATCCGTCAGGCAGACCATCATAACGAGTGTGTAAAGCATTACCCCTTTTCCCCATCGAATTCCCGAACCCATACCCGGGAGAGTTCCGAACAGTCTGCAGGGGTTGCACATACAGATCGCTTACGGTGTGAAAGGACGTGGCCCCCGCTCTTTCGCACTGCAACATAACATATCGCTTATATAATACCAACGAGCGCGGGCGTTCTCCACCGGACTTTCATCCGTTGCGCTCGTGCAGTGTCATCCAGCCTTGTCTGGATACAGCTTTCCGAAAAGGGGCAGGTACATTGCGCCCTTGCGCATCAGGAAATCGTTGAATGTGGCCATCGCCGGCGAGATTGCGTGATCGGTTCGCATCACCGAGAACCATTGTCGGCGGATCGGCATGCCGACAACGTCGAGGATGACAAGCCGGCCTGCCTCGGTTTCCGCAGCGATGGTGTGAGCAGAGATGAAGGCGATGCCCAGACCAGCCATCACCGCCTGCTTGATCGTTTCGTTCGAGGCCATCTCGACACCGAGGTCGTCGATGCGCCCAGGCACGTCGCTCAGGAATATTTCCAACGAGATACGGGTTCCGGAGCCGGGCTCGCGAATAAGGAAATGCTCCTCGGCAATCCGCTCCTTGGAGATATCGCGCGCCGCCACCAAGGGATGGTCGGGCGGCGCGATGATGACCAGCGGGTGATCACCGAAGACCGAAGCACGCACCGGAACCTCTTTCGCCGGACGCCCCATCAGCGCGATATCGATGTCGTGGTTCCTGAGGTTGTCGATCGTCTGGGCACGATTGCCGATGGCAAGCCGCATGTCGATGTCGGGATGGTCCTTCATGAACGCAGCCATCAGCCGCGGCGCGAAATATTTGGCTGTGGAAACGACGCCGAGCCTCAAGCTGCCGGTGCGTACGCCCTTGATGGCATCCATCTTGTCTTCGAGCAAACCGAGATGCTCCTCGATAACCTGCGCTGTCTCGACGAAAGCCAGACCTGCGGCAGTGGGACGCATGCCGTCCGACGTTCGGTCGAACAGAGCCAGCTGGAATTCTTCCTCCACTTGTCGCAGTTGGATTGTCAGCGCTGGAGGAGACAGGCCTAACATCTTGGCTGCGCTGACAATTTTGCCGCACTTGATGATTGCCTGGACGGTCTTGAAA
>NZ_RZQA01000509.1:0-4801 GCF_004022915.1 Mesorhizobium sp. M7A.F.Ca.US.006.04.2.1 | reverse complement strand
GCAGCACCAGCATTTCGCCCGGACCGACGTCCTCGCTGCGGCCATCGGGACCATGCAGCGAGACCCGGCCTGACACGATGTGGCAGGTTTCGGAATTGGTCTCGCGCGAGGCCGTGAAGCGGCCCGGCGTGCACTCCCAGACGCCGACTTCCAGTGCGCCATCCGGCGAGGTCCACAGCGTCGTCGAGGCTTCGAACTGATCGCCGCTGATCGAGGTCGGCTTGGGCTCAGGCTCGCCGAGGTCGATGGAGGCGAGGTGGGCGAAGGTCTGGAAGTCGGTCATGGCAGTCTCTCAATGTCCTGTGATGCGGTCGGCGATTGCGGCCAGTTTCGACGTGTGCTGGAGGCCGGCTTCCTCGCGCTCGTCGGCGACGCGATAGAGCTGATACATCGAGTGGACGCCGAGCCAGCGCATCGGCTCTGGCTCCCATTTGCTGACCTTTCGGTTGACCCAGGGCAGGCGGGTCAGTTCGGTGTCGCGGCGCAGGATAAGGTCGCGCAGCGTGCGGCCCGAAAGGTTGGAACTCGAGACGCCGAGCCCGACATAGCCGCCGGCCCAGCCGATGCCGGTCTGCGGATCGAGCCCTGCCGTCGTGCACCAGTCGCGCGGCACGCCCAGAACGCCGCACCAGGCGTGGTCGATGCGAAGCCTGGCTGTCTGCGGCAGCAGCCGGGTGAGGATGGCGTGCAGGCTTTCGATCGTCGCCTGCTGCGTCTGGCCGCGTACATCCGTTTGCGAGCCGTAACGATAGGGTACGCCGCGTCCGCCCATGGTGATGCGGCCTTCCCTGGTGCGCTGCGCATAGCAATAAGCGTGCGCGGAGTCGCCCAGAAGCTCATGGCCCTCCCAGCCGATCTCGTCCCACAGTAATTGCGGCAGCGGCTCGGTGATGATCTGCGCGCTGTTGAGCGGCAGCCAGAGCCGTTCATTGCCTGGTATGCCGGCCGTGAACCCTTCCGTGGCACGGATGATGATCGGCGCGCGCACGGTGCCGCGGTTCGTCGTGACCTTGCCCTTCTCGATGCCGGTCACGGTGGTCTGCTCGTAGATCGGCACACCGAGCCGCTCGACGGCTTCGGACAGGCCGCGCACCAGCTTGGCCGGCTGCACACGCGCGGTGCCGTGGTGGATATAACCGCCAAGCACATTCCTGATGTTGATGCGGGCCTTGGCCTCTGCCTGGCCGATCAGGCTGACACGCTCGCTCGGCACGCTCCAGCCGATCGCATCGGCATAGGCGGCGTTGATCCGTTCGAGCTGCGGCGGGTTCGTCGCCACCGTTAGATTGTCGACGCGGCGGATGTCGGCATCGATGCCTTCGGCTTCGGTCACCTTGATCACTTCGTCGACCGTGCCATGCATGGCCGTTTCCATGTCGATGACAGCGCCGCGCGTCGAGGTCTGCAGATATTTCTCGCGCGACCAGCTGAAGCCGCCGGACAACCAGCCGCCATTGCGGCCCGACGCGCCGAAGCCGGCGAACTCCCGCTCGACGATGGCGATGCGGATCGATGGATCGGCCTTCTTCAGGTAATAAGCCGTCCACAGGCCGGTGTAGCCGGCGCCGACGATGCAGACATCGGCTTCGAGATCGCCCGGAAGCGGCGCGCGATAGGCCGGCAGGCCGATGTCGGCATACCAGAACGAGACGTTGCCGTTGACTTTGGCGTCCATGTCTAAAAATCCTGCGGGGAAAGAGCGATCAGGTCATCGTCATGTCGGCGCGATCGTCGTCGGCAAGAAGTTTTGCATCGACGACCGACCAGCGCAGATCGACCGTGTCACCAATCGAGAACGGTGTGGCTTCCAGCGACGAGCGTACGATGGCGACCGAGCCGTCGCGCAACGTCACCTGGTATTTCGAGCCGGAGCCCAGATAGATCGCCTCGCTGACTTGACCGGTGAGGCTGTTCTGCCCGGCGGCGGGAGGCGTGTTGGTGCCGGCAAGCAAAAGCTTCTCCGGCCGCAGCAGGACCACCGGTTTGCGGCCGCTGGCGAGCTTGCCGTTGGCCACGATCTTCTGGCCGGCGATCGTCAGGCTGGTCTCGCTTCCGGACGTCTGGGCGGTGCCACGCAAACTGGTCGATTCGCCGATGAACTTGGCCACGAACAGGGTCGTTGGCTCGTCGTAGAGCTGGCGGCCGGTTCCGACCTGTTCGATGCGGCCCTGATTGAAGACGGCGATGCGGTCGGACAGGACCAGCGCCTCTTCCTGGTCGTGCGTCACA
Organism: Mesorhizobium sp. M7A.F.Ca.US.006.04.2.1; assembly: GCF_004022915.1. NCBI lineage: Bacteria > Pseudomonadati > Pseudomonadota > Alphaproteobacteria > Hyphomicrobiales > Phyllobacteriaceae > Mesorhizobium > Mesorhizobium sp. M7A.F.Ca.US.006.04.2.1. The sequence continues at coordinate 2,572 of NZ_RZQA01000509.1, read as the reverse complement.
TAGACGAAGGTGGTGCCGAGTTCGCGGTGGATGCGCTTGATCTCCAGCTGCAGCCATTCGCGCAGTTTCTTGTCGAGCGCGCCGAGCGGTTCGTCCATCAACAGCAGCGGCGGATCGAAGACGATGGCGCGCGCCAGCGCCACGCGCTGCTGCTGGCCGCCGGAAAGTTCGGAGGGATAGCGATGCGCGAAGTCGGCCATCTTGACCATGTCCAGCGCGCGCACGACGAGACGGTCGCGCGCCTGCTTGTCCATGCCGCGCAAGGTGAGGGGATAGGCGACGTTCTTGCCGACCGTCATATGCGGAAACAGCGCGTAGTGCTGGAAGACAACGCCGATGTTGCGCTTGTGGGCCGGCAGGGCGACGATGCTTTTGCCGCCAACGGCGAGGTCGCCGGAGGTGAGGTCGGTGAAGCCCGCGACGACGTTGAGCGTCGTGGTCTTGCCCGAGCCGCTGGGGCCGAGCAGCGTCATGAACTCGCCCGGCTCGATATGCAGGCTGACATCGTCGAGTGCGGTGAAATTGCCGTAGCGCTTGGTTGCGCACTTGATGTCGATGGCCGCGCCGCGTTTCCTCGCAGTCATCTCAACTCCTCGTCGATTTCGAGCTGATGATCAGCCCGGCGCTGATGATCAGCGTCGTGGCAATGAAGATGATGGTTCCGACGGCCGTCACCGTCGGATCGGCGTCGCGGGTGATGCTGGTGAAGATCTGCACCGGCAAGGTCTTCAGGTAGGGACTGGTGATGAACAGCGCGACGATGATCTCATCGAAGGAGGTGACGAAGGCAAACAAAAGCCCGGACAGGATGCCGGGCGCGATCAGCGGCAAGGTCACGGTGCGGAATGTGGTGAAGCGGTTGGCGCCGAGACTTGCCGCCGCCGTCTCCAGCCGCGCGTCGAAGACTTCGAGGCTTGCCGACACGGCGATGATGACGAAGGGGATCGCCAGCATCGTATGTGCGATGACGAAGCCGGTGGTGGTGCCGACGAGCTGGTAGTCGAGATAGACGGCGTAGATGCCGATGGCCAGCACCACGCCGGGCACGATCATCGGCGTGATCAGGATGGCGCGCAGCAGGCCGGCGCCGGAATGTTTCATGCGGCTGAGGCCGAGCGACGCCAGCGTGCCGATCAGCGTGGCGGCGACGGCGACGAGGCCCGCGACCCTCAGCGAATTGAAGAAGCTCGACAGCCAATCGGGGTTGGTGAAGAAATTCTCGTACCATTGCCAGGAGAAGCCGGACGGCGGGAAAGCGAGCGACTTCTTCTCGTTGAATGACATCGGGATGATGACCAGCGTCGGCATCACCAGCCAGACGGCGACCAGCAGGCAGAACAGACCGAGCAGAAGGCGGGATGGTGCCAGTCTCATGATCTGGACGCCTGCTTGTGGCGCTGGCGCATCAGCGGGGCGGCGAGCGCTAGAAGCACGAAGGTCGCGACCAGCAGCACGACGCCCATGGCGCCGCCGCGGCCCCAGTTGAGCAGGCTGAGCACCTGGCTCTGCACCAGCGTCGACAGCATGGTGCTGCGCGGGCCGCCGAGCAGGGCAGGCGTGATGTAGAAGCCGAGCGACAGGATGAAGACGATGATGGCGCCGGCGAAAACGCCGGGCAGCGACAGCGGCAGATAGATTTGCAGGAAGGCGCGTGCCGGGCGCGCACCAAGGCTGCGCGCCGCCTGCACGAGGCGCAGATCGATGCCGCGCATGACCGAATAGAGCGGCAGGATCATGAACGGCAGCAGCACCTGCGCCATGCCGATGACGACGCCGGTCTGCGTGCGGATCAGCTTCACGCCGTCAAAGCCGAGCAGCCTGATGACCGAATTGATGATGCCGGAATCCTGCAGCAGGATGACCCAGGCCAGGGTGCGCACCACGCCGCTGACCCAGAACGGCACCAAAACGCACAGGATGAGGACCAGCCGCAGGCGCGGTCCGACCGCCGTCATGAGATAGGCATAGGGGTAGGCGGCGATGACGCAAACGATGGTGACCCAGGCTGCGATGGAAAAGGTGCGCCACAGGACGGTGACATTCACCGGGGTGGAAAAGAACCAGACATAGTTCTGCAAGCCCCAAGATGGGTCCGAGAAGCTGCGCAGCGTGACGGTCAGCAAGGGATAGCCCATCGCGGCGATGAGCAAAGCCAAGGCGGGCATCGCCAGCAGCGAAGGATAGGCAGCAAGGCGCGGGCGCCGCTGCGGCGCCCGCACGGCACCTGGCGGCCGAGGATGATCACCCCCGGCCGTCGGCGTATGCGATGTCTGGCTCACGCCGTCACCTCAGCGGTAGCCGGCTCAGTTGCCGGCCATCAGCGCTGTCCACTTGTCGGACGCGGCGGCGAAGTTGGCGACCCAGAACTTGATGTTCTGCTGATAGCCGAGCTTGGCGTGGTCCGGCGTGTTGGTCAGAAAGGCGGCGACGGATGCGTCGACCTTCGGCTGTGCCTCGTTGTTGATCGGCGAGTAGGAGGTCTGCTCGGTCAGGATCTCCTGCGACTTCTTGCCGAGATAGGCGTTGATCAGCGCGTAGGAAGCGTCGGTGTCCTTGGCGCCGACCGGGATGG
>NZ_RZQA01000508.1:0-4811 GCF_004022915.1 Mesorhizobium sp. M7A.F.Ca.US.006.04.2.1 | reverse complement strand
GATGTCCTCGGCCAGTTCCTTCGCCCGCTCCTCATAGTCGCGCTTGTAGGCGACCGCCTTCTCCGGCTCCAACGTGCTGGCGCTGAAACCCGCCAGCGACGAAGCGGTCGCCTACAAGCGCGACTATGAGGAGCGGGCGAAGGAACTGGCCGAGGACATCGCCTTCGAGGAAGCGGCGGGTGCTGCCTCCGATGCCACGGCGGGATTGTTCACCGACGCGGCGGCCGTCGAGGCGGCCGAAGCAAAAAAACTCGCCAACGACCGCCGCGCCAAATCGCTGCTCCAGGGCTACACCGGCAATTCCTGCTCCGAGTGCCAGAATTTCACGATGGTGCGGAACGGGACCTGTGAGAAGTGCGATACGTGTGGCTCGACGAGCGGGTGCAGCTGAGATCTAGTGCCACCTCGGCTTACAGTTCGCGAGATCATTCGCCTGCTGGAGGCCGATGGCTGGTATCTGGTTGCAACCAAGGGCAGCCATCGCCAATATAAGCATGAAGTCAAAGCCGGCCGCGTCACCGTGGCTGGCAAGCCGTCTGAAGAGGTTGCGCCAGGAACACTGAACAGCATCCTCAAGCAGTCAGGTTTGAAGGAGTGATGACATGCGTTACGCGGTGGTGATTGAAAAAGCAGGAAATAATTTTTCTGCCTATGTGCCGGACCTACCCGGCTGCATCGCGACAGGTGCCACTGTGCCTGAAGTGGAAACCGAGATTCGCGATGCAATACGCTTTCACATCGAAGGTTTGCGAGCCGATGGGCTGGATGTGCCCAAGGGTGTCAGCCTCGCGGAATACGTAGAGGCATAGAGGCAGGCCTCCACTCGATCCGGATCAGGCTCTGGTCCGGGCGTCTAACTCGCCGGCAACACCCTTAGCGTCTGCTTGTCAAACAGCGGCTCGTCCTGGCCGATGCGGACGAACAGCAGCTTCCGACCCTCGCCCAAGGGCACTTCGAAATACTGGATGCCATCAGGCATTTCGCCCCAGCAGCCGCAGGGTGGGTCGGGAACCTCATCGGGGCTGGCCAGTGCTTTCAGTATTTTCGCGATCCAGGGATGTGTAGCGTTTGACGGCGGCAAGCGCGGCGCTCTCGGTGTAAGGCGTCGCAATAACTTGTTTGCATCTGGCCATGCCTTCGGCCTGCCCAGATCAAAGCCTCTCAGCATGCCATCTCAGATGATCGTCCATGAAGCTGGAGATGAAAAGATACGAGTGATCGTATCCATCCTGCATCCGCAGCTTTAGCGGAATACCTGCTGTGGCGCAGGCCGCCTCAAGCAGCCAAGGCCTCAGCCCGTCGTCAAGAAATCCATCCGACGTTCCCTGATCCACCAAAAATTCGGGGAAACGGTATCCGTCGTCGATGAGCGACGTCGCGTCGCAAGTTCGCCATGAGGCCTCATCCTTGCCGAGATACTTTTCAAAGGCCGGTTTCGACCAGCCGGCGGTGCTTGGCTGGGCGATCGGGGCGAACGCCGAGCAGCTCTTGAACCGCTGCGGATTCTTCAAGGCAATCGTCAGCGCGCCATGCCCGCCCATCGAATGGCCAAAGATTGCCTGGCGTGCCATATCGGCTGGAAATTCAGCCGCGATGAGGGCCGGCAACTCCTCGGCGACATAGGAATACATACGATAGTTCTTCGCATAAGGCTCTTGCGTCGCATCGAGATAGAAGCCGGCGCCGGAGCCGAACTGCCAGTTGTCTTTTTCATCCGGAATGTCGGCCCCGCGCGGGCTGGTGTCGGGACAAACGACGATCAGGCCGAGCTCGGCCGCCATGCGCCTGTACTCGCCCTTGTCCATTACATTGGCGTGGGTACACGTCAGGCCTGAGAGATACCACACAACGGGACAAGGCGCCTCCCGCGCCTGCGGAGGTATGAAAACGGCAAAAGTCATGTCGCAACGGCAACTCGTCGACAAATGGGAATAGACGCCCTGCACGCCGCCATGGGCTTTCGCTTGAGAGATGATTTTCATGTGTTCTCCACGTTGCAGGTCGAATGACGGTCGGCCCCACCACTACCCCAGCGGCAAGCACTTGCGTCCTGCCATCGTATGGTTCCTGTGTCGACGGATCTCAGCGCGGAAAAAGAACCTCGCCCATTCCAAGCACTGCGTTATCCCCGCCATATTTGCGCGGTGCGCTCCCCAGAAGCGGCCGTTTCAAAATGCCCTCGGCAATCAGATAACGATCGATGATGGCGGCGAAGACGCTTTCGGGTGCGCCGCATTCGACGAAGCTCGGCGACATGCGTGCCGGCGCGCGATCGAGAAGGATCGAACCGCGACGCATCAGATAGCCGGGCATCTCACCGGTGCCACCGGCCACCACCAGGGTGCCGGCGATCATACGGCTGCCTGCATGGTCGCCGGAGCCTTTCAGCACCGCGATCAGGCCGCGCCGCATGCGGTCCGCGGCGAAGGCGCCCGCTTTGCCCCTGACAATCAAAACACCGCCGTTCATGCCGGCCAGTTCCCCGACGAGCGGCGCACCGAGGTGGTCGCCGGCATTGCCCGTTATCTCAAGCCTGCCGCCGCGCATGCCGGAGCCGGCGTGTGGACCCGCATTGCCTTCGATCGTGAGCTTGCCACCGCGCATGGCGCGCCCGGCCTGGGCGCCGGCATTGCCAACGAGGCGAACCGACCCACCCCGCATGCCTTGCGCCACAAGGTCGAGGCGCGTGCTTCCGCCCTCGAACACGATGTTTGTCGGATCGCTGCCGGCGACGCGAAAAATGTCGCCCACCTTCGAGCCGTGCTTCGTCATGCCGATCTGGATTCTTTCAACGTCGCGCCTGTCGATCCCGGCCAGCCGCTCCGGCGTCAGCGGCGACAGGTCAAGGCGCTCCGGCGGCTCGGCAACCAGGGTGAAGGTCAGCGCCTTCATGGCAGCATATCCTTCAGCGAGTAGATGAATTTTCCGAGCTTGCCGCCGTAATTGCCGGCGCTGATCCGAACCGCGCCTCTTTTCGGGCCGAGCTCTATGACAGCCTTGATGCCGGCCTTCATCGCGGCGGCAACTGCATCATTGGTCTCACCATCGATGACGATTTCCAGGACAGCGTTGATGTCGGGACCGAGTTCACTCGCGACGACGCCGCGCAGTGTCGGCGCGTAGGCTTCGTTGGCCGAGGCGATCATGCCTTTGTATTTGCCACCAATCTTGGAACCCGAACGGGCAATGCCGCCCGGAAACGGCACGATGGCGCCAGGCACCATGCCGATCGCAGCGACCGCGGCCTCGGCAGCGGCCAAAGCGCTGGCGCTGCTTTGCGCCATGACAAAGAAATTGCCGCCACCGACAGCTTCCTTCGTCAGTCCGGTCGTTGCTTCGCACAGGAACTCGCCATCCATGACGGGAATACGCCAGAAATGCCTGTCGCCGATCTTCTTGGAGATCTGCCAGCCGTCGCCGAAATAACGCAGTGCCGAACCGAGCTTGAGCTCGGCGCTGCCCTGCAGCCCGGCAAAGCAGGCGGAACCCGGCGAGGTCAAAACGCACTGGCCGACACGATTGAGCAGTTGTTTCTGCAATTCGTCCGTTCCCATCGCGAAAATCATGACGCGGCAGCCCGGCCGGCCATCCGGTGTGGCCGATGGCGGCAGGTCGAGATCGATTGCCGCTTCGCAGCCGCAACCGATCACCGAGGTGGCGAAGCCGGTCATTGTGATCGCCGCCTGGCGAGCCCATTTCCGGCTCGGCGCGGTGATGACGATGGCGGTTGCGCGCATGCCGAAGGCTTCCGCGAAGGTATCGTCGATCGTTACGCCATTGATGCTCATGTTCGGCATGGCACCTCGCCGAATGGCTGTTCGCGCGCAATCGCGGAATCCGGGAAATTAAACCAGTCCAGCGACAGGCCGTAGCGCTGCTGGTGATAGTCCTCGAGCCGTCGCACCATTGCCTTGTCGACAGGCGGCTTGAGCCTCAATGCCTTGCCCCAGCGGTAATGGATGATTTCCCCGTCTTGCACGACGAGATCGCCATCCTTGAAAACATACGCCGCCTGTCCGAGCATTTTCGCGATACTGCGGTCCCTGCGATAGACAGCGACGTCGGCTGTTGCGCCGGCGCCGAGATGGCCTCGATCCGTCAAGCCGAGCAGCTTGGCTGGCGCCGCGCGCGTCATGATGGCGATTTCCTCGAACGTGTATTCGCGGTCGATTGCGGCCAGGGTAGAGAGCGCCAGGGCGGATAGGGAAAGTCCGGCGGCCATTTCGGTGCGCGCTTCCCGGCTCATCAGCAGTTCGAACAGCGCCGGATAGGCGGTAAAAGGTGCACCGTTGGGATGATCGGTGGTGAAGAACACACGCCAGGGATCGTCGATCAGGAGAAAAAGCTCGAGCCCGATCGCCCACTGCATCGTGCCGTAGAAGTCCTTGCCATAGCTGTAGGGCACGATGCCGCCGCCATTGCCGTCACCGTCATGAATGACGGTCTTTTTCGGATGCGCGCTGCCGCGCGCCGAAAATTGCCGCATGACGTCGGAGGAGACCGTGACCGTCTGGCCGAACATCACCTGGCCGATATCGATGGTGACTTCCGGCGTCGCGTTGACCAGTTCGGCAAGCCGTGCGGCGGCAGAGGAAAACCCGCGTTTTCCTTCCGTGCCATAGCCATAGAACTGGAGGTGGGCGAGATGCAGCGGCAGTCCATCCGCCGCTGCAATCGTCGCAGCCGCCGTATCCGCCGATCCGGGGCTGCCCAGATTGTTGCAATGGACATGCAAGGGATGCGGCAAGCCAAGATTGTCGACGGCGGCCTGCAGCGTCTTGACGATCTTGCGCGAACTGACGCCATAGGAA
>NZ_RZQA01000507.1:0-4811 GCF_004022915.1 Mesorhizobium sp. M7A.F.Ca.US.006.04.2.1 | reverse complement strand
CCGGTACGATCGTGGTTGAACGCCGCCGCCTCATGAGTAATGTCGATTTCGAAGGAGCGGCGCGGTGCGCATCTTTTTCGGTAGTGGGGATGGGGCAGGGAACGCTGTCCTTCAGCAAAGAATACCCAGACCCGTTTTTTAACTTTTGACTGGAGGTCAGAAAATGAACATCAAGAGCCTTCTCCTCGGCTCCGCTGCGGCCCTGATCGCAGTTTCCGGTGCGCGCGCCGCCGACGCCGTCGTCGTCGCCGAGCCGGAACCCGCTGAATACGTCAAGATTTGCGACGTCTACGGCGCTGGCTACTTCTACATCCCCGGCACCGAGACCTGCCTGCGCATCGGCGGCTATGTCCGTTACGATATCGGCGTGGGCGATCACGGCACCAACGATGGCGTCAACAACGTTCCGGACCGTATGAACGACGACGAGCACGACACCTACTACAAGCAGGCTCGCTTCACGCTGAAGACCTGGACCGGCCAGGAGACCGAACTCGGCACGTTGAAGACCTACACCGAAACCCGCTTCAACTTCGGCAACAACACCGGCGACTACACCGATGAGTTTGCCGGCGACTGGCAGGCTCACAACAAGGGTACCACGCTGAATTTCGCCTGGATCCAGCTCGGCGGCTTGCGCGTCGGTAAAGACGAATCGGCCTTCGATACGTTCATCGGCTATGCCGGCAACGTCATCCAGGATACGATCGTTCCCTACGGCGGCTTCGACACCAATGTCATCCAGTACTACTTCGACGCCGGCAATGGCTTCTCGGCAGTGGTCTCGCTGGAAGAAGGTTATGGCGACTACTCGATCGACAGCTATGTTCCGCATGTTGTCGGCGGCGTGAAGTGGACGCAGGGCTGGGGCGCCATCACCGGCGTTGTCTCGTATGACAGCAACTACGAAGAAGTTGCCGGCAAGGTTCGCCTGGACGTGAACGTCTCCAACGAACTGTCGCTGTGGGTCATGGGTGGCTACGGCTCCGACGACAACCTCGGCGATGATCCGCTGGTCGGAGCTGGCGGTCGCGGCATGTACAAGCAGTGGGGCGGCAACTGGGCGGTGTGGGGCGGTGGCACCTACAAGTTCAACGAGAAGACCTCGTTCAACGCTCAGGTCTCGTATGATGACTGGAAGAACCTCGGCATTGCGGCGAACGTCGCTTATGACGTCGTTCCGGGCTTCACGGTCACGGCCGAAGTCGACTACCAGAACGTCGGCAGTGACGACCTTAACAAGGGTTGGTTCGGCGCTGACAAGAAGAGCAACATCGGCGGCATTCTCCGCTTCCAGCGCTCGTTCTAAGGGCTGGTTCCTTACAGGTGAAATTCAGCCCGGGCGTGCAAGCGCCCGGGCTGTTTTCGTTTCGCGACTGGATCAAGGCAAACAGAAGGATGGGGGTAACGGTAGCTGAATAAATCCGTGGAGTGGTTTCGTGGGATCTGCTGATGGGCGGATGGAAATCACAACCGCGTGATTAAAATCTCTTGAAAGGACGCTTCCAAGCGGGTAGGGCTGACCTATCCCACTCGGGGGTGTGGCAAATGATGACGAACGAAGCGATTCAAGAGGGCGAGTCCTCTGATCATTTTTCGATGTTTTCTTCTCAAAGTCCGAAGATTCGATACATCTATAACAAGATTAGAGAAGTAAAGTCGCATCGGGTCAGAGATCTTTTTTCAGCATATCGTGACATATTATGGGATGATGGGCGGCATAAGTATAATGTCAGCTCTTTCATCGGCGAAATAGACGAGATCCTCCTTGGGGAGCGTTTCAGCGCCTTTGACCAAAGTACCCTCGACAACCTTATCGGCACCTTGCGCCAGCGCGGCAACAGCAACGCAACCATCAATCGAAAGATGGCTGCCCTCAGCAAACTGCTGCGCAAGGCTCACAAGATGGGAGATATCCACAGCCTGCCCGAGTTCCGCCGCCAGAAGGAGCGGGCGGGTCGGATTCGGTTCCTCGAAAGGGACGAAGAGGCGCGCCTGTTCGCCGCCATCAAGAGCCGCAGCGAGGATGCCTACAGGCTTTCCGTTTTCCTGGTCGACACCGGATGCCGTCTCGGCGAGGCGCTTGGGCTGATCTGGAACGATATCCAGGAGCATCGCGTCTCCTTCTGGATCACCAAATCCGGCCGCAGCCGCACCATTCCGATGACCGAGCGGGTCAAAGAGGTCATCAAGCTGCCTCCCACTGAGGGCCGCCGGCCCAAAGGACCGTTCACCAAGCTCAGCCAGGCACAGTTCCGTGCCATCTGGAACGACGCGAAGGCCGAAGTCGGCCTCGGTGCCGACGATCAGGTGGTGCCGCATATACTGCGCCATACCTGCGCCTCGCGTCTGGTCCAGGGCGGCATCGACATCAGGCGCGTGCAGATGTGGCTCGGCCACCAAACGCTGTCGATGACGATGCGCTACGCGCATCTGGCCACCAACGATCTCGATGGCTGTGTCATCGTGCTGGAAACGCCTCGATCGACTCAGCCGGGCGGTAATTGCGCTGAAGGCTCCATGTTTTCTTCGCCGGTGACGACGCCTTCGTCGCCGACGGCAGAGCGGAAAAAGAGGGACGAGGCAGCCGCCGCCGCTAAGGAGTCGCCGAAAGCGACTCGGAAAAGTTCAAAAGCCAAGTAGGCTGAAGAAACTTGCCTATACTATCATAGCTATCCCGTGACCATGTTCGGTCATGGGATTTACTTCAGGATATTCTTCCGCTCGGCCTGATCGAGAAAAGCGCCTATGTCGCCCGGTAGGCTGCCGGTCTCGAGGAACGGCGCATGGCCCTGGCCCTCGACGGTGATCGTCTCCATCATGAAATGGCGCTCTTTCATCTGCTTGAGCGTGTCTATCGACAGCAATCTCGAATTGGCACCACGTATGGCGAGCAACGGGATGGCGGCCAACGCCTCGAATTGCGGCCATAGATCAGGCAGCTTCTGCGTCAGATCGAGACTGGCAACGGTATCCACCAGCTTCGGATCGAAATCCGGCACCAGCCCACCATCCGTTTCGCGGTAGAGAGCCCATACCATCCGATCCCAATCGGCGCCGGCAAGAGCGGGGAAGTCTTCGCCATGCACGCTGCGCTGGGCGGCCGCCGCCTGTGTGCGGGTTTTCGGTGCCGGGTCGCGCTCGAGATAAGACTGGATATGGGCAAGTCCGGCCGTCTCGATCACCGGTCCGATGTCGTTGAAAACAATGGCTTTCAGGACGGATGGCCGCATCGTCCCGAGCACATGGATGATCAATCCCCCGCGCGAGGTGCCGATGAAGGCCGCTTCTCCGATGTTCAGCGCCGCCAGCCCGGCGAGAATGTCGCCGGCCTCCACGCCGACATTGTAATTTTTGACGTCGGGATCATAAGCCGACTGCCCGCGCCCGCGGTAGTCGAAGGCGATGACCTTTCGTGGAGTTGCCGCATGCGTCGACAGATAGAGCGCCAGCTCGTGAAAATCCCTGGCATTGCGGGTCAGGCCAGGCAGGCAGACAACCGGCCAGGGTCCGGAATTGGCCTCGCCATAGACGCGCGCATGGAGTTTTAACCCGTCCGGTGCGCTGTAGAAGAAGTCGGAAAAAAGCTGCTCGCTTGCCATCGGAATGTGCGACCTCGCTGTATCAATCTGGACAGCTACAGGCGAGGGCAGGGATGGTCAATAAAAGGCGCTTTTGCCTTCTCCCACAAGTGGAGAAGGACAGAAAGGCTCAACTCCGCCCGTTCACCAGATCCCCGACAATGTCGTATTTGCCGGAAATACGCATCTTGTAGACCTCGTAATTCTCCATCACGCGCTGAACGTAACTTCTTGTTTCTGTGTAGGGAATCCGCTCGATCCAGTCGACGACCGCGTCGATGTCCTTGCCGCGCGGGTCGCCATATCTGGCCACCCACTGGCTGGCCCGGTTGGGGCCAGCATTGTAGCCGGCGAAGGTCAGCACGTAAGAGCCGTTGAAGCGGTCGAGCTGTTCGCCGAGGAAGGCCGAACCAAGCGTCGCGTTGTAGCCGGCATCGGTGGTCAGCCGTATTTGCGAAAACTGCAGCCCGGCCTTCTTCGCCAATTGCCTTGCGGTTCCCGGCATCAGCTGCAGCAGCCCGCGCGCGCCGGCGCTGGACACGGCGCCGATGTTGAATTCGCTTTCCTGGCGGGCGATCGCATAGGCCAGCGCCTTGCCCGAGCCGGAAATGTCAGCCGAATCGGGAATGACGCCGAGCGGATGCGACAATGCGCCGACATCGATGCCGCGTGCCCCGGCGATCTTGCCGATTTTCAGCGCCATAAAATGGTTCCCTTGCTTTTCGGCAAGGACAGCGAGCAGCGCCAGTTCGCCTGGACTGGTCAACTGCCCGGCAAGGTCGCGATAGAGCGTCTCGGCATAGCGATCGTAGCCCGCCTCCTGCAGCCGCTTGATGGCGCTGACGGCCTCGCGGCCGGCAAAGTTCTGCCGGTCGGCGGCGCTTGGCGAGGGATAGACGATGTTGAGCGCCTGCCGGCCGACACGTTCGGCGGCAAGCTGGCCGTAGAATGTCGTGCCGTAGGCAGCGGCGCGCGCAAAATAATCCCTGGCGTTGCCCGGGCCGCCGACTTCGGCGGCACGGCCGAGCCAGTAATACGCGCGCGACAGCGTCATCGGCCCTTGGGCAAGGTCGGCGATGCGAGCGAAATGCGTTGCGGCAAGCTTGGGGTCGTTCAGGCCGCGCAACGCGTACCAGCCGGCATGGAATTCGGCGTCGGCCGCGAGGCCGTCAGCGCCATCAAGCGGCTGCAGGAGGCGGGCTACGATCGCTATGCCGAGACGCTCTATCG
>NZ_RZQA01000506.1:0-4816 GCF_004022915.1 Mesorhizobium sp. M7A.F.Ca.US.006.04.2.1 | reverse complement strand
TGGAACGGCATGTGCGGCGCATTGGCGACCAGCGCGCCGGTCCGGTCGAAGACGGCGCAGGAAAAATCCAGCCGTTCCTTGATGTTGACGGAATAGGCGGTGTTCTGCAGCGTGACGCCCATCTGCTCGGCGATCGACATGAAGAGGTTGTTGAAAACCTCCAGCATGACCGGATCGGCCTCGGTGCCGAGCGCTGCCTGCCGGCGCTTTTTCTCGACGCGGCGCAGGAGCACATGGTTCCTGGCGGTGATTTCGGCCAGCCAGCCCGGCTCGATGACGATTGTCTGGTTCGGCTCGATAATCAAGGCAGGTCCCGCAACCCTGTTTCCCGGCTTCAGCGCCTCGCGGCGGAAGATGGGTGAAGTGCGCCACTCTCCCTCGGTGAAGATTTCGCGGGTCTGTGAAGGGCTTACGGCAAGGTCTTCGGTTCGCGATTCAGTTTCGTCGCGCCCAGTGCCGCCGGTGTCGGTGCCTTCGACGCCGACGGTCTCGACGATCATCGGCTTGTCGTCATAGACGAAACCGAACTGCGCCTTGTGGGCGATTTCAAAATCGCGCCTGGCCTGGAAAATCGAATCCGCCTCGAAATTCACCGGCAGTGTCGTGTCGGTGCCGTCGTAGCGAATGTGCAGCACCGACTTCGTGGCGACCGTATCCTCGCCGATGCCTTGCGCCGCGAGTTCTGCGACAACGGCTTTCCTCAAGGTGGCAATGAGGTTGCCGATCTCCGTTCTGGACTCTTCGGCAAGCGGTTTCAGCAGCGCCTGCTGGCGCGAGGCAAAGACCGAGGACAGGCCGATGCCATAGGCCGACAGAAGACCTGAGAAGGGATGGATCAGCACCGCTTCCATGCCGAGCGCATCGGCGACCAGGCAAGCGTGCTGGCCGCCGGCGCCGCCAAAACAGTTCAAGAGATATTCGGTGACGTCGTAGCCGCGCTGCACGGAGATCTTCTTGATGGCATTGGCCATGTTTTCGACGGCGATAGTGACGAAGCCCTCGGCGACAGTCTCGGGCGACCGGCCATCGCCGATTTCGGCGGCGAGTGCGGCGAATTTTGCCCGTACCGTCTCGACGTCGAGCGGCTCGTCCTGGCCGGGTCCGAAAATGGCCGGGAAGAAATCGGGCTGCAGCTTGCCCAGCATCACATTGGCGTCGGTGACGGCGAGCGGGCCGCCGCGCCGGTAGGCTGCCGGGCCGGGATTGGCGCCAGCCGAATCCGGCCCGGCCCGGAAGCGGCCGGCCTCGTAGTGCAGGATCGAGCCGCCGCCGGCGGCGACGGTATGGATGCGCATCATCGGCGCGCGGATGCGCACGCCGGCGACCTCGGTGTCGAAGGCGCGCTCATATTCGCCGTCATAGTGAGCGACGTCGGTCGAGGTGCCGCCCATGTCGAAACCGATGACCTTGTCGAAGCCGGCGAGCCTGGCCGTCTCGACCATGCCGACGACACCGCCGGCTGGTCCTGACAGCAGTGCGTCCTTGCCCTGGAACATGTCGGCGGCGGTGAGACCGCCCGACGACATCATGAACATCAGGCGGGGGGATTGATCGCTCTCCCCCACAAGGGGGGAGCTTGGCGCCGCACCCAACTCTCCCGCCACCCTTTGCACATAGCGCGACAGGATCGGCGACAAATAGGCGTCGACCACCGCGGTGTCGCCGCGGCCGACCAGCTTGATCAGCGGCGAGACCTCATGGCTGACCGAGACCTGGCTGAAACCGAGTTTGCGGCAGACTTTCGCCACGGCCTTCTCGTGGTCGGGGTATTTCCAGGCGTGCATGAAGACGATGGCGACCGCATCGATGCCATCGGCCCTGGCCTGTTCGATCGCCGGCCGGCAGGCGGCGATATCGAGCAATTGTTCGACGCAGCCATCGGCGCGCACACGCTCGTTGATTTCGATGACGCGCTCGTAGAGTTGTTCGGGAAGGATGATCTCCTTGGCGAAGATGTCCGGGCGTGCCTGGTAGGCGATCTTCAGCGCATCGCGGAAGCCCTTGGTGATGAGCAAAAGCACGCGGTCGCCCTTGCGCTCCAGCAGCGCATTTGTGGCGACCGTGGTGCCCATCTTGATGTCGCCGATCAGGCCGCTCGGGATCGTGTCGCCGGCCGACAAGCCAAGAAGGTCGCGAATGCCCTGGATGGCGGCATCGTTATAGGCTTCGGGATTTTCGGAGAGAAGCTTGCGCGGGTGCAGCCCGCCTTCCGGATCTCGGCCGATGATATCGGTGAATGTGCCGCCGCGGTCGATCCAGAAATCCCATTTTTCGGTCATGACAGCCCCTGGCGCTCTTCTGTTCGATCGGTGTTTCGGCACATGCTGTTAGTTCGCTACGGCCTGGGCGGCAATCGCAAATGAACCAGACGATGTTACATGCGGAAACGCAACGTTACGAAACTCATGGCCGGCTGACGCATTTGTCCTTCGACCGCTCACGGCAACGTGAGCGTGTGTTGAAGGAGAGACAAATGAAAAAGCTCATTCTCGCGTCCGTTTCCGGTTTGGCTTTGCTTGGCGTCGCCGCCTGCAGTGACAGCGGTACGGACAACACCACCACCCAGAGCACCAACCCGCCGGCCGCCGAGGAACCGATGAAGCCGGCCACCCCGGAAGCCACGCCGCCGGCCGCGACGCCTCCGGCAACGGATAATTCGACCACGAAGAGCATCACACCCGAGAAGCCCGCCGAGCCGGCTCCGGCAACACCAGCTCCTGCGCCCGCGCAGTAGTGAGCAAGCAGTACTTCTTGTGATGAATGAGGAAGGCCGGCTCGCGCCGGCCTTTCTCATGTCGTCCGGGCGCCGTGGGCCAATCCCTCTCGCGCGCCGGATCGATTTGTCGCGCAAAGCCTGCGGCACTGTCCCGGCTTGATAGGAGGGAGCGGTGGCTCTAAGAAGCAGGCCATGTCGATTTGGGATCGCCTCGGCGAGTTCATCACCCGCGTTTCATCCTCAACCTCGTCGGGTGTCGCCGACGTTGTCGAGGCTGTGCGCACGGTTTTCTCCGGCGATGCGGATTTGCGCCGGCGTGTCGCCTTTTCGGTGGCGATGATCGCGCTGTCGGCCAAGATGGCCAAGGCCGATGGCATCGTCACCCAGGACGAGGTGCGCGCCTTCCAGGAGATATTCGAAGTGCCGCCGAAGGAGACGCGCAATGTGGCGCGGCTGTTCGATCTCGCCCAGCGCGACGTGGCCGGTTTCGAAACCTATGCCGAGCGGATGGCGCAGATGTGCGGTTCGGGGCATTCCAACTGCGTGATGCTTGAAGACATACTCGACGGTCTGTTCCATATCGCCAAGGCCGACGGGCTGGTGCACGAGCGCGAAGGCCATTTCCTGCACCGCATCGCCGAGATTTTCCGCATCGACGAAGTGCATTACGAAGCCATCATGGCCCGGCACGTCAATCTCGGCGCCGGGGATCCCTATGTCGTGCTGGGCATCGAGCGCGGCAAGCCGTTCGAAGAGGTCAGGAAACGCTATCGCAAGCTGGTTTCCGACAATCATCCGGATCGGCTGATTGCGCGCGGCCTGCCTCAGGAATTCATCAAGATCGCGACCACCAGGGTGGCGGCGATCAATGCCGCCTACGAGATGATCGAGCGGGGCCTGCGCCACGCATGAGCGGCTTTCTGCCCGACGAGCCACGTGCCGAAGTCAGGGTATCGCCGAATTTCGGCCCGCGGCGCGAGACACCCAGGCCCGACATGATCGTGCTGCACTACACCGGCATGGCGACCGGCGCCGGGGCCGAGGCCTGGCTTTGCGATCCGGCCAGCGAGGTCTCGTCGCATTATCTGGTCCACGAGAATGGCCATATCGTGCAGATGGTCAGGGAAAGCGACCGCGCCTGGCATGCCGGCAAGAGTTCGTGGTTCGGATGCGCCGACATCAATTCCTGTTCCGTCGGCATCGAGATCGTCAATCCGGGGCATTCGCTGGGCTATCCCGGTTTTCCCCGGCGGCAGATCGATGCCGTGATCGGGCTGTGCCGGGGGATCGCCGGTCGGCATTCGATCGCCGCCGAGCGGGTACTCGCGCATTCCGATGTTGCGCCGGGGCGCAAAATCGATCCCGGCGAGAAGTTTCCGTGGCGGACGCTATTCGAGGCCGGTGTCGGCCATCTCGTTACGGCCGCGCCCGTCAGGCGAGGCGCCACTCTGACAACCGGCGACACCGGCGGCGATGTCGAAGCGTTGCAGTCGATGCTGGCGCTCTACGGCTATGGCGTTGAAATATCCGGCGTTTTGGACCGGCAGACGGAGGCGGTGGTCGAAGCCTTCCAACGGCATTTCCGGCCGCGCAAGGTGGACGGCGTTGCCGACGGCTCGACGCTGCGGACGCTGCAAAGGCTGCTTGCTTCCGTGAAGCGCTAATCCCCGGGAGACCTCTCCCAAGCAATTCTTTCCAATCCTTAAGTTACAGGCTGTCACTCAAAGTGACTTGCCTGGCCTTGTTTGACACCAATTCGGGCGTCAAACGGCTGACGTGTAGATGTCGGACCCCAAGCCCCCCGGGTTGTTCCGACGTTGGTTAGGCGTTGCTGCGTGAACATCTTCGCGCGGTTCAGACAGAACAGGATCACATGCAGAAATTTACCGTTTTAACGGCAGCTCTTGCTGCCGGCGTAATGACTTTTGCCTTCAGTGCGGCGCATGCAGCGTCATTCAGCCCGCGGGCCGATCAAGGGTTTCCCGTGGTATCCGCAAAAAGCGGCAAGGCAGGCCACGACGCCAAGGCGACAAAGCAGGCATCCGCCAAAGCGGAGACGAAGCGGGCTTCCGCCAAAGCGGAAAAGGCAAGCTGGTCCAA
>NZ_RZQA01000505.1:0-4823 GCF_004022915.1 Mesorhizobium sp. M7A.F.Ca.US.006.04.2.1 | reverse complement strand
CTCGTAGAGCGCCGGATTGCGCACCAGCAGCTTCATTACATAGAGCAGTATCGCCGCGGCGAAGAAGCCGATGATCGGCGACACCAGCAGGGTGACGCCGACATTGGTCGCCTGCGACCAGTCGACGCCGCTGGTGGCGCTGCCGGCGGGCGCCATGAACTGGTTGGCAAGGCCGACGCCGATGATCGAACCGACCATCGTGTGCGAGCTCGACGCCGGCAGTCCGAGGAACCAGGTGCCGAGATTCCACAGGATCGCCGCCACAAGCAGCGCGAACACCATGGCGAAGCCCGAGGACGAGCCGACCTGCAGGATCAGCTCGACCGGCAGCAGCGACAGGATGCCGAAAGCGACCGCGCCGCTGGAGGTGAGAACCCCCAGGAAATTGAAGGCGCCCGACCACATGACGGCGAATTCGGCCGGCATCGAGCGCGTGTAGATAACCGTCGCCACCGCATTGGCGGTGTCATGGAAGCCGTTGACGAACTCGAAGCCGAGCGCGATCAGCAAGGCGATGCCAAGCAGGATCCACGGCACGGTCTTGGCCACCGCAAGATCCTGGCTGAGCGCGTAGCCGACATAGGCGATGCCGACGAGCACCAGCACGCCGAAGGCCGGCAGGAACCACTTCGCGCTGCCCGATTGATCCAGCGGATGATCCGGTCTCGGAATGCCCGCCTCGCTAGAAACTATGTCCACCATGTCCCACTCCAGATGCATTGCAGCAAAGAACTGGGAAGACGCTATGTCCGCACGATGAACCCTGTGTGACGCCAGCGAACGCCGCGTTCACGAACAGGCCTGCCGAAAAGCGGGTGGGCGGCGCCTATTTGGCAATCTCGAGCAGCGACGATACCAACAACTGGCGCTCGTCTTTCGACAGGACATCCGAATCGAAGAGGTTCATGCTGCGCAATCCCTCGATGGCGAGATAGCAGATCAACAGCGATTTGAGATCCGGCGTCTCGCCCTTCAGCCGCTCGAAAAGCTGCCGCTTGAAGGTCTTTATCGGCATCATGAAATCGGGATCCTCGGCGATGGCCGAGAAGATCCAGGACGCCGACGGCTGCTTTTCCTCGCAATCATTGGCCGACAGCCTGATGTAGACGGCCAGGGGATTTTCGTCCTTGTCATTTGTGCGGGCGGCTTCCAGCGCGTGCTCGAACTCGCGCAGATAGCCTTCGACCAAACCTTGCATCAATTTGGCCTTGGTCGGGAAATTGTAGAGGAGCCCTCCCTTCGACACGCCGGCACGGCTGGCGACGGCATCCAGCGACAGGCTGCCTGGTCCGGATTCCCGGGCAACATCAGCCGCCGCGGCGAGAATCTTCTCGCGCGAATTCGGTCTTTGGGCTCTCATGGTGCCTCCCATCGCAAGCTTAGGCCCAATTGACAAGACCGTCCAGACGGTACAGGAAGACCGCCATTATTTGAAATCGGGACCCGCAGTCGGTATGTGTCCCGATATCCGCGCTTCGCGCCGGATTTCGACTGAGGGGACTTCCTTGTTCAAGCGCATACTCCGTATCTTTATCATTGTTCTGGTTCTGGCCCTGCTCGTCGTCGTGGTCGGCGGCATCGTCGGCTTCAACTTCCTGCGCGACAACGGCATCAAGCAGTACTTCGCATCGATGAAGCCGCCGGCGGCAACCGTTTCGACGACCATCGCCAAGCCTTCGGCCTGGACGCCAGGCGTCGAGGCGATCGGCACGGTCAAGGCGGTGCGCGGTGTCGACCTGACGGTCGAGACTACCGGTATCGTCAAGGACATCCTTTTCCATGCCAACCAGAAGGTGGCGGACAATGCGGTTCTGCTGCAACTCGATGACGCCGTCGAGCGCGCCGACCTCGATGCACAGAAGGCGCAAGCCGCGCTAGACCAGACCTCACTTGCCCGCGCCATCGAACTGACCAGGCGTGGCGTTGGCTCCGACTCGACGCTGGACACGGCGCGTGCGGCGGCCTCGGCCTCGGCATCCCAAGTCACCAAGCTGCAGGCCGTGCTCGACCAGAAGCAGCTGACGGCGCCTTTCGGCGGCACGGTGGGTATCCCGAAGATCGATGTCGGCCAGTATTTGGCGCCCGGCACCGCCGTGGTGACATTGCAGGACCTCGACACGATGCGGGTCGATTTCACGGTTCCCGAACAGCAACTCGCCTTGCTCAAGATCGGCCAGACGATTCGATTGGGCTTTGGCGGCGAGGACAGGCCATTCGCAGGCGCCATTCGTGGCATAGACCCGAAGATCGACTCGTCCAGCCGGCTGGTGAACATCCGGGCGGAAGTCGCCAATCCCGATGGCAAGCTGACCCCCGGCCAGTTCGTGCAGGTGCGTGTCGAGCTGCCCGAAGAGCAGAACGTGCTGACCCTGCCGCAGACGGCGCTGACGACAAGTCTCTATGGCGACTACATCTTCGTGGTGCAGCCAGCCAAGCCCGCCGAGACAGCGCCAGCTGCCAAGCCGGAGGAAAAACCCGCTGCGCCGGCAGCCGACAAATCGGCTGACGCCAAGCCTGCGGACACCAAGCCGGCCGATGCCATGAAGCCGGCGGCTGATGCAGCCAAGCCTGCCGCCGATGCGGCAAAGCCAACTGACAAGGCTGCCGATGGGGCCAAGCCGGCGGCGGAAGGTGACAAGCCCGCGCTCGTGCTGTCGCAGGTGTTCGTCAAGCCCGGCCGCCGCAATCAAGGCATGGTCGAGATCGTCGAGGGGCTGAAGGCCGGCGACGAGGTCGTCACCGCCGGTCAGAACCGCCTCTTCAACGGCATGTCCGTCGTTGTGGACAACACCATCGACCCGACCAAATCGGCGAACAAGCAGGCCGACCAGCAATGAGCTTTTCAGATCTCTTCATTCGCCGGCCTGTTCTTTCGACGGTCCTTGCTTGCATGATCCTGCTCCTGGGTTTCCAGGGCATCTTCAATCTGTCGATCCGGCAGTATCCGAAGGTCGATGAAACGGCCATCACGATCACCACGGCCTATCCAGGCGCCAGCGCCGATCTGATCCAGGGCTTCATTTCCGCCCCGATCGCCCGCGCCGTCGCGTCGACCGAAAACATCGACTACGTCACCTCGTCCAGCCGCCCGTCCTCCAGCACCGTGACGGTGCAGATGAAGCTCGGCTCGAACCCCGACGTCGCGCTGACCGAAGTTCTGTCCAAGGTTCAGGGCGTGCGCGGCACTTTGCCGGACGCGTCGAAGGACCCTGTCATCGTCAAGGGCACCGGCCAGCAGTTCGCGATGATGTACATCTCGATGCAGAATCCGAACATGACGAAGGAGCAGCTGACGGAGTATATCGAGCGCGTCATCAGACCGCGCATGTCGACGGTCGAAGGCGTCGCCGACGTGCAGATCTTCGGCGCCCAGGAATACTCGATGCGCGTCTGGATCGATCCGGTCAAACTTGCGGCGCGCGGCGTGACCGCCTCCGAACTGCTGACGGCGATCAACAATTCCAACTTCCTGTCGGCGCCCGGCAACACCCAGAACGAGTATGTCGTCTCCTCGATCACCGTGCGCTCGACATTGCAGACGCCGGAGGCATTCGCCGAGCTGCCGCTGCGCTCGACCGACGGCAATGTGGTGCGGTTGCGCGACGTGGCTCGCGTCGAACTCGCCGCCGAGAACACCGACACCAGGGTCTCGTTCAACGGTAAGCCAGGCACCTTCCTCGCCATCTTCCCGACGCCGGCGGCCAATCCGCTGACCACGGCGGCTGCGCTCACCAAGCTGGTGCCGCAGATTCAGGAGACACTGCCGAAAGGCATGACGATCGAGGTCGTCTACGACGCGACCGGGCAGATCAGCGCCTCGATTGAAGAGGTGTTCAAGACCATCGGCGAGGCGGTTGCCATCGTCGTCGTCGTCATCCTTCTGTTCCTTGGCTCCTTCCGGTCGGTGATGATGCCGATCATCACCATCCCGTTGTCGCTGATCGGCGTCTGCTTCCTTTTGTTCGCGGTTGGCTACTCGATCAACCTTCTGTCGCTGCTCGCCATGGTGCTGGCGATCGGCCTGGTCGTCGACGACGCCATCGTGGTGGTGGAGAACATCCACCGTCACATGGAAGAAGATCACATGTCGCCGATGCAGGCTGCGTTCAGCGGTATGCGCGAAATCGCATCAGCCATCGTTGCCATGACCATGACGCTGGCCGCCGTGTTCGCACCGCTGGCATTTACCGGCGGCCTGACCGGCGCGCTGTTCCGTGAATTCGCGGTCACGCTCGCCGGCTCGGTGGTGCTGTCGGGTGTCATCGCCATCACCATCACCCCGATGATGTCGGCACGCCTCTTGAAGTCCGGCACGCCGGGCCGTTTCCAGCGCATTGTCGACGGCACCTTCGCGCGCGTCGAGCATGTCTATGAACGCGCCGTCACCGGATCGCTGAACTATCGCCCGTTGACGTTGATCATCGTGCTTGCGCTTGTCGGCGTCACCGGCTTCATGTTCACCAAGACCTCGAGCGAACTTGCGCCGGAAGAGGACCAGGGCTTTCTGCTCTCGATTGTGACGGCGCCGCGTTATGCGACGTCCGATTACACCGAGACATACGTCAACCAGATCCTCGGCCTGGTGAAGGATATTCCCGAAACACGGGCGCAGTTCTCGGCCGTCGCCTTCGGCGGCACGACAAACAGCGCCTTCGTCGGCTATGCCTTCAAGGACTGGGCGGAACGCAAGCGCAATTCGAAGGAACTGCAGGCTGACATTACGGCCCGTATCGCCAAAGTGGCCGGTGTCGAGGCCTTCGTCTTCGCACCGCCGACGCTGCCGGGCTCCGGCGGCGGCCTGCCCATTTCCATGGTGGTACGAT
>NZ_RZQA01000504.1:0-4828 GCF_004022915.1 Mesorhizobium sp. M7A.F.Ca.US.006.04.2.1 | reverse complement strand
GGCGGAATGGGCACAATGCAACATCGAGGCGGAGATCGCGCTCGCCGACATGGATGTATCGATCCTCATGTGGGCGTGCGGCGAAAGATCGACCTCGCTGAAATGCCGCGGCGGCGCGCCGTGATCCGCTTCCATTTTCGTGACGATCCCCCACCGAAGTGTCCCCATTACTGGTTTGTGGTAGAGCCAGGCGAGGACTTACCCGAGCAATGCTCGCTCGACCCCCGCCGGGACGTCGACCTTTACGTCGAGACTGGCATTGTTTCGCTGGGGGCCATCCTGGAGGGCCGCTCCAACATCGAGCGCGAGAAAGAAAGGGGCGGCCTTTTCCTAAGCGGCGACCCCGGTCTTGCCTGCAGCATGGACCGTTGGCTGCGAACCTCGGTCTGGGCGGCGCTCGAGGGAATCGTCCCGCTTTCTTAAAAACCATAATGAGGGTGCGGCCACACGCATGGAGGGTCGCTCGTGCCCGTGCAACGCCTAGTACAGAGAATAGGGGAGGAAAGACATGTCAGCTAAAATTCTGCAAAAAACTACAAGCTCAACGGGTCCAGCACCAAGTATGAGCAAGAAAACGTGCCTTATGCTCAACCAATCGCGGACCTCTGGCCTGGCTTGGATTGTCTGGATTATAAACGAGGCGCAAAGCGAAGCCGGCGGGATCTACCTGTTCGACGATGAGCAGTGCAAGCCTTCGTGGACGGGCCAATTATTGCGGAGATGAAAGGTGACCCGACGTTGAGCATCAAGGCCTTTGACGTAATCGCGGAACTCACGACCATCACACGTCAACGTAGTATTCTCGGAGGTAGGATGGCGCATGTAACAGTTGAGATAACGGGACGAACGCCTCCCGCTATCGCGCGTATGTAAAGTCAGCCCAGGCCAAACGGGAGTAGTAGCAGGAGCGCTGCCAGAGGCCCGACGATCCCAGCACGCCGCGCGCAGTAGCGCAGAAGCGCACGGAAGAGCGGCGGATCGAGTTCCACATCGGGGTGATGTGGCGACATCGGGCTTTGATGACCCCATGCCAAAAACATGGGGTCACGTCGATCTCAGACAGTTTGATACGGCTTTCCGCCAGTCAGTGAATATCGATACGTCGCGTCACCTGACCGTTACTTTCCCAGTAGGTATGCTTCTTGGCGATGATGGGGTCGTCCATTGCGGGTTGGACCTGCCCTCCAGTACTAACCGCACGCGAGGTGACTGTGTGCTCCCCGGCGGAGGGCTTGGGCCAGTCGACGGACCATATCTTCCAAGCGAAGTCCGCCTTGTCGGTTTCGTCGATGGCCGCCGGCATCCATGGCCCGTCATCGATCTTCACCTCGACCCGGTCGATCGGCGCGCCCCAGGCCGCCCCGACGATCCGGTGGTCACTGCCGATATGAGTGACCCGGGCCGGTGCAGACTTCAAGCGCGCCCGCCCGACAGAGGTTTCCACCCATACCGTCTCTCCGTTGTGCTCCTCCTCGCGCAGTGTGACATAATCGCGTCCCATAAACCGGTTCTCGAAGCGTTGGTCGCTCACGTCCATTCGTTTGAGCCATTTCACGTTCGCGATCCCGTACCAGCCCGGCGCTATCAGCCGCAGCGGGAAGCCGTTATCAGGAGGTAAGGGAGTTCCGTTCATCTCGTAGCAGAGGATGTTTTTGGGATCCATGGCGTCGGTGAGCGACATGCTGCGCGCAAAGTTCTGCGTGAACTTGATGTCGTCGGCTCGCTTTATTTCTCCTTCATCGGTGCCCCAGAAGACAACCTCGATACCACTGTCGAGGACTCCGACCTCCTTGAGGATCGGGGCGAGCGGCGTACCCGCCCAGCGAGCATTGCCAATCCCACCATTGAAAAACGGTAGGCCAGTATTGCCCGAACATTCGACCGTGAACGTGACTTCCTGGCGCGGTCGAGCCCTGATGTCGGCGAGCGTCAGGGCTGTTGGCTTTTTGACGGAACCGCCGATTTCGAGCTTCCACGTAGTTTCGTCGATGACCGGCCGGTTGAAATGCGCGATTGAAAAGAACTTGTCGTTGGGCGTCACCCAGGAATCGAGATCCTCCCACACCAGCTGATTTTTGATGACTTTCGGTACCGGGTTCGGCGGCAGCTGATCGAGCCATTTGATGACTTCCTCGCCGGCCCGGGTTGGAAAGGCATAGGCAATCCGCGATTGAAAGGACGTCAGGGCTACAAGGGCTGCTCCGCCTTGAATGATGAATTCACGTCTGGGAAGGTAATGCATGATGACTTCTCCTCCAGTGAAAAGCTCAGTTCTCCTTCAGGGGTAAGTGCAGTAGCGACCGGGATCGCGCAAAGCAGAGGCCGGCCGCGGCGGGCAATATGAGAGCGCGTGAAACAAGCGCCGTATTTAAAGCGGCGTTTCCCGCTCTCAAATAGCCAGCTCGTCAGGTCCGAGCGGGCTGTCTTCAATCATATGCCCTATCTGTCCTCGTGGCGAGGGCAAGGGCTCGCATCTTTTCGCTCCAGGCTTGATTTCTGCGTCGTGCTCCAAAGTCGAATGCCGCCTACAATTGGTGAGTGGATCTTGTGGGCGGCATGGACCTATTCAGCACCGAGGTCGGCTTTTCAGGACGATAGAACGACTGCCTACAGCAGAGATGAGGCGCAGAGCAGAATATGGGCATCGCGCCGCGACGGTTGAGATTCAATCGCGGCTCAGCGCTCGCCGGAGAGCACCGAAGCGAATGCGATATTGCGCCGGCGTCACCCCTACCTGGCGGCGGAAGAGACGCCCGAAAAAACTCGCATCCTCATAGCCGACTTCATTCGCCACCGCTTCGACAGGGAGCTCGCCCGTCTCCAGCAGCTGCTTGGCCTGCTCGAGCCTGAGCGCATGGATGGAGTCGATCGCCTTCATGTCCGTGGCCCTGGCGAAGCGGCGCACGAACGACCGCTCGGACAGGCCTGACAGCTTGGTCATGGCGGCGACGGGCGAGTGCATCCGGTAGTTGCCTTCGGCCCATTTCTGGCAGCGGTTGATCACCGCGTCGTCGGTCTGGCGAAAGCGCATCAGCGCGGCGAAGGGCTGCTGGCCCATATCGTGCCACTGCAGCATGTAGACCTTGGCGACCTCCATCGCCTCCCTGAGGCTGACGAAGCGCGCGATCAGATAGAGGGCGAGATCTGCCAGCTCGAGCCGCCCCCGGCCATGACGATGCGGTGGGCCTCGCCGGTCAGCACGAGTGACTGGCCCGGCTTCACCTTAACGCCGGGATAGTTGTTCGTGAGCGTCTCGACATAGCCCCAGTGAATGGTGGCATCGCGATTGTCGAGCAGCCCGACCTCGCCGAGCAGCACCGCGCCCGAACAAGCGCTGGCCAGCATGGCGCCGTCGTCATGCGCTCGCTTCAGCCATGCGGCTTCGGCGTCATACTGCCCGGCGACGCTTTCTCCCGGATTGACGAAGAAATCTGGAATACAGACGATGTCGGGTGGCGGGCAATCGGCAAGGCTGTGATCTGGGCGCACCCAGATGCCGTTTGCAGCGCGAAACGGGCTGCCGTCCCCAGCAACCACATAGGGCCGCATGCGCGGCGTGCCCGCCGCACCGCTGGTTATGAACAGGAAATCCCTGCCGGGCGAGGAAAACAGGTCGAACATGCCGTAGATCGTGGAGGCGGTAGCCTACGGAACTTACATCGCCCTTGCATTGGCATGTCGTCACGTTGGGGCATACCCCTGACGTGCAGCTATTGACGGTTGCTAATTAACTTCTCTATCGCTCCGTGGTAGCGCGCCGTTGCGTGCCAGAAGCTCATGTGCTCAGGCCAGACTGCTTTGCTACCTAGATGAATCACCAGTTTCGCGCGCTGGAAAAAACAGTCTGGCGAAAAGCTCCTCGCTACCGAACCCACCCGACTTCGAGACGATGACAGTGCCATTCCAAGCGCCCGAGATTATTCGGCTGACCGCCACACCGGGCTCGTAGAGCCCTTCGCACAGCATTTGGGAGGCCCCGCAGATGCTCGCCAGCAGCCGCAAGGTCCACCCGCCTGTTACCAGCGCTGAACGTGGCGCCGGCAATCTGGCCACGAGTTGCTTGAGCGATTGCTCTATTGCCAGCCGCGCTTGGGCTTCCGCAGCAGCGTGGGACGGCGCGACCAACAGAAATGGGGAGGCGGGATGTACGGAAATGGATCCGTCCATCACGACGGTCTCCAGCCCGCGGACCGCCGCGACCTGGCGCAAAGCAACCGGATGGTTCGTGCCACAGATGGCGAGATCGAGTGCCGGTGGCCGGAGGCTGGAAGCCGACCTTCCCGCGAGCACGGAAGCCAATCCGCCTGAGCCCACATAAAGGTCCTCGGCCTCCCCTCCGAAGGCAGCGACGGTCGCCGCAAGCTCGGCATCGCTTGAAGCGTTGGCGACAAGAAATCCATCCTGCTTCCAGGCGTCGCCGATCATCGCTGCAGGAACCCCATAGCTCGATAGTGCACCGACTAGCGCTGGACCGACAGGGGTTATCCCGTGCGACGAGCTTACCTGTTGCCGGCCATCGACCGTGGCTCGGCCCATGGCGGGGAATGCGGGAGCAAAAAGAGCACGTCTGAACCGTCCGGCGCGGAAAGCCGCTATCGCCTCGGCCACAGGGTGGCCACGCATGACGCTGTCGATTTTCTTGAATGAGAAGGTCCGTGCGTCAGGTTTGTGACTGACAAAGACGCCTGTGACCCGTTCGTACGCCGCTGCTTCCCCCAAGTCTCGGCTATCGAGGTCGATAGCATCGTAGCCGGTAAGCGACGGTGGCACATCGAACCAAACCTTCACCGGTCTTTCGGGCGTCGCGAAGTAACCGGCGGTATCGAGC
>NZ_RZQA01000503.1:0-4830 GCF_004022915.1 Mesorhizobium sp. M7A.F.Ca.US.006.04.2.1 | reverse complement strand
ATGCGGGCCATGGTGGCGATCGTCGCCTCGATCTCCTTGATGCCGATAGTCTTCTTGCGCTTGGCTTCCGGCACCAGCATCTGCGAGGCGCCGGTCTCGTCGATCACGTCGATCGCCTTGTCCGGCAGCTTGCGGTCGTTGATGTAGCGTGCCGACAGCTCCACCGAGGCCTTGATCGCCTCGTTGGTGAACTTCACCTTGTGGAACTCCTCATAATAGGGCTTGAGGCCCTTCATGATCTCGATCGCGTCCTCGATGGTCGGCTCGTTGACGTCGATCTTCTGGAAGCGCCGCACCAAGGCACGGTCCTTCTCGAAGAACTGGCGGAATTCCTTGTAGGTGGTCGAGCCGATGCAGCGGATCGCACCCGACGACAGCGCCGGCTTCAACAGGTTGGACGCATCCATGGCGCCGCCTGAAGTCGCCCCTGCCCCGATCACCGTGTGGATCTCGTCGATGAACAGCACGGCGCCAGGATAATCCTCGAGCTCCTTGACGACCTGCTTCAGCCGTTCCTCGAAATCACCGCGATAGCGCGTGCCGGCGAGCAGCGTGCCCATGTCGAGCGCGAAGATGGTTGCATTGTGCAGCACTTCGGGAACGTCGCCCTCGACGATGCGCTTGGCCAGGCCCTCGGCGATCGCCGTCTTGCCGACGCCGGGGTCACCGACATAGAGCGGGTTGTTCTTGGAGCGGCGGCACAGCACCTGGATGGTGCGGTTGATCTCGGACTCGCGGCCGATCAGCGGATCGATCTTGCCGGCCTTGGCCTTGTTGTTGAGGTTGACGCAATAAGCCGTCAGCGCGTCCTGCTGCTGCTTCTTCTTGCCGCCTTCCTCTTGCGGCTCGGCGCCGTTCTGGCCGCCCTGCTCGTCGTCGGCGCCGCGCGGCGAGCGTGTCTCCGACGCGCCCGGACGCTTGGCAATGCCGTGCGAGATGTAGTTGACCGCATCGTAGCGGGTCATCTGCTGTTCCTGCAGGAAATAAGCGGCATGGCTCTCGCGCTCGGCGAAGATAGCGACGAGCACGTTGGCGCCCGACACTTCCTCGCGGCCAGAAGACTGCACATGGATCACCGCGCGCTGGATGACGCGCTGGAAACCGGCCGTCGGCTTGGAGTCCTCGTCGTAGCCGGTGACGAGGTTGTCCAGCTCGGTGTCGATATAGGTGAGAACCGTATGCTTGAGCTCATCGAGATCGACATTGCAGGCGCGCATGACGGCGGCCGCCTCGGTATCGTCGATGAGCGCGAGCAGCAGATGTTCTAGGGTTGCATATTCATGGTGCCGCTCATTGGCGAGCGTCAGCGCCTGGTGAAGCGCCTTTTCCAGGCCTTGGGAGAAAGCCGGCATGTTACCTCACTTCTTCTCCATCACGCATTGCAGCGGATGCTGATTCTGTCGGGCGAAATCCATGACCTGGGACACTTTGGTCTCGGCCACCTCGAATGTATAGACCCCGCACTCGCCCACTCCATGATTGTGAACATGAAGCATGATGCGTGTGGCGGCTTCGCGATCCTTCTGGAAAAAACGCTCCAGCACGTGAACCACGAACTCCATCGGAGTGTAGTCGTCGTTGAGGATGAGGACCCGATAAAGGCTGGGCTTCTTGGTCTTGGTTTTGGTGCGCGTGATAACGGCCGTCCCACGGCCGGCCCCATTGCCGTTACCGTCGCCGTCTTGCATTCGCACCACGCGTCTCGTGGCAGTCAAACCGATCGTCACGTATTCCTGCCTCTTTCGATTCCCCATGCGAGTTCGACATGTAGGTGTTCGATGTACGATTTTAAGCCCTTCTGGTTAGCTGACAATATGGCTAGGTCACCAAACTTGGACGATTTTCGCAATCGTGAAGGGGCGCGAGGCTCTGGAACGGAAATTGACACGAAAAAGCCCGGCCACGTTTCCACGGCCGGGCTTTTTCTCGGGTCAAAAGGCTGAATCTGGGTCACGTCAGGCGAAATCAGTTCGCCCGGGCGAAATTACTTCGCCTTGGCAACGATCGATTCGAATGGCTTGTAGGCTTCCTTGGCGAGTTCGGCATAGAGATCGCCAATCTTGGTGGCCTCGGCGACGAAAGCCTCATAGGACTGCTTGGCATAGTCCGACTGGATCTCGATGGCCTTTTCCAGCGACTTGGCTGAAAACAGCTTCTCCACAGTGGCGCTGCCGGTTTCAAAACTCTTCTTGGTGTATTCACCAGCCTCGGTGGCAATCGCCTGTGCGCCCTTGGAGAGCGACGCGAAGCTCTTCAATCCGGTGTCGGCGAACTCTTTGCCGTATTTGCTGAAGTCCTCATAGGTCTGGGTCATTTCACGATTCCCTTGACGGTTGAGGCGTCCTTCTTCGGGGCGCCCTTGTGCAATGCAAGATAATATATTGTGCGCCGCACAAAAGTCAAGATTTCGCGGGCTTGCGGACCCGCCTGCGCAGCCAATGGCTAAAAATCGAATAAAGAGAGCTTCAAGCACGAAGAAAATGGTGAACGCGGCGGTTACCATAAACGGATTGGTAACGCTGCGCCGGTAGCTTGGCCGGAAGCGAGGCAGGACCCTTTGCCGCCTCCAACGCAACGAAGAAATCCAAGGGAAGTACCAGTGCGTAAGGCGTTGTTGGGCATCGTTTCCAAATCCACCTCCCCTCTCAAAACGATGATGATCATCGCCTTGGCGATGACATTCGTTTTTGGAGACGTTGCCTCGTCGCTGGCGGCCAAGCAGGCGGCCATCGTCGTGGATGCCAAGACTGGCAAGGTGCTTTACTCCGCAGATGCCAACGGCAGGCGCTATCCAGCTTCGCTGACCAAGATGATGACGCTGTACCTGACCTTCGAAGCGATGGCGAAGGGCAAGATCAGCAGGAATACGCCAGTGGTGTTTTCCGCCAAGGCCTCAGCCGAGGCGCCGACGAAACTTGGCGTGAAGCCGGGCGGTTCGGTCACGGTCGAGACCGCGATCCTGTCGATCGTCACCAAGTCGGCGAACGACTCGGCCACCGCGCTCGGCGAAATGCTCGGCGGCAATGAAACCACTTTTGCCCGCATGATGACCGCCAAGGCGCGTGCGCTGGGCATGAACGGCACCGTGTTCCGCAACGCCAATGGCCTGCCAGACCCTGGCCAGTTCACCACCGCGCGCGATATGGCGACGCTCGGCATCGCGCTGCGCGAGCATTTTCCGCAATATTACGGCTATTTCTCGCAGCGCTCCTTCCTCTACGGGCGTCAGCGCATCAACGGTCACAATCGCCTGCTCGGACGCATCAAGGGTGTCGACGGCATCAAGACGGGCTACACCCGCGCCTCCGGCTTCAACCTCGTCTCGTCGGTTTCCGACGGCAATCGCCGCATCGTCGGCGTGGTCATGGGCGGCAGTTCCGGCCGCAGCCGCGACAATCAGATGGCCAGCTTGATCAACACCTATCTGCCGAGGGCATCGACTCGCGGCGGTGGCGATCTGGTGGCCAAGGCCGGCGGCAACAACCCGGTCACCGCCCTCGCCCAGGTTCTCCTGCCCAAGCATGACGCTCCGACGCCCGATGACAAGCCTGTTGTGGCGCAGGACGACGCCACCGTCGCCGAGGACGCCACGGTCGCGGAAGACGATACCCCGCAGGCCGAAGAAGCAGCCCCCGTCGTCAAGACCAGAAAGGTCAAGACCGTCATCGTTTCAGCTCCCCAGGTCGCGACGGCCCAGGTCGTCGCTGCCTATGCCGAGCCAACGCCAGCGGCCGTCGACCCGGTCAACACGGCGTCGGTGCCGTCAGGCTGGGCCATTCAGGTCGCCTCGTCGCCAAAGCAGTCCGAGGCACAGGCCTTCCTCGACAAGACCACCAAGCAGGCGCCCAAGGTGCTGGCCGACGCCTCCGGCTTCACCGTCGCCTTCGACAAGGACGGCGTCACCTACTATCGCGCCCGCTTCGGCGGCTTCGGTTCGAAGACCGCCGCCTGGAAGGCCTGCACCGCTTTGAAGAAGAAGAACATCGAGTGCTACGCCGTCCAGCAGTAGGACGGCGTGGAAATCATCTCCCGGAAAAATTCTGCGTCGAAGGAGACTAGTTGTGATTGGAGAGCAAGACGTCCTTGGCTTCGTTAATCCGCGCCGCCAGGAAAGACGTGCCGCCGACATCGGGGTGCAGGCGCTGCATCAGGCGGCGGTGCGCCTGGCGGACATCCGCCGCGGCGGCCCCCGCTTCAAGACCAAGGACCTTGTAGGCCTCCTCCTTAGTCATGGCGCCCGGACCTGGCGCAACACCCAGCCCTTCGCCACCGTTCGTCTCAGTGTTTTTGCGCCAGACGGGAAATCTGCCGTCAAGATACGTCTCTAGCAACTGCCGGCTCTCCGGATCACCGGAGAGTTCGCGGTAGAGGTGCTGCAATTCCACCAGCCCCATCGCGCCAAGCATCTTGCCTTCGTGGCGGCCAGCCAGGACCAGTCCTTCGAGGCCGCCGGTATCGTGATCGAGCTCCATTTCCAATGCCGCTGTGCGCACCGTCGATCGTTTGCCCGGTGCAAGCCCCGCCGGCTGGCGTTTCATTCGCATGGAACCATACCAGGCAATTGCCGCGGTGAGGATCATGCCGCCGATGCCTTCACGGCCGACCACCAGCACGGCGACGCCGACAACTGCCAGAAGAGCCGGCCCGAGCGTTCGCAGCGTGCCCGCCAGTTTCGCTGGCTCGGCACGCAGAAAGATCGTCACCGCGCCAAGCAGCAGCAAAAGCAACGCTACAAAAGCGATGATTGCGCCCATTATTTTCCGCCGCCCCGCAGATGCTCGATCATCAGCCGGTCTTCCGGCCTGCCTCTGGCTTCGAGCGCCTTCAACC
>NZ_RZQA01000502.1:0-4839 GCF_004022915.1 Mesorhizobium sp. M7A.F.Ca.US.006.04.2.1 | reverse complement strand
GTCGCATCGGTTGGCCCCCAACGTATTGCGCACGAAGCCGGTGATCGTGGGAAACCAGGTGTAGGAGACGGACTTGCGCCCGGTTTTCGCGGCAACCAGTTCGGCCAGCTTGTTTTCGAAGCCTTCGCCGCTCTTGTCGGTGAAGGGCATATTCGAGGGATCGGCGCAGACGCGCAGAATGTCAGGGTCGACCAGTTCTCCCGCCGCGCCAAGGCCGGCGCTTTGCGCATGCGCGTTCGACGGCAGCAAGGCGAGTGTGCCGAGGATCGGCAGAACGACGCGCAGCTTCAATGCATCGCGGCCGATCATGTCATCCACCCATGCAGGATGCTTCGGCATCCTTCGCCGCCTGGGCCTTGTCTTCGTGCTTGGGCGGCCTTCCGCGGGGCGCCGCGCCATCCGCGCGCGCGCGCAGATAGACGTAGAGATCGTCCAGGTAGCAATAGACGTTCTTGTTGTCGCCAAAGGCAGGCATGACGTTTTCCTTGCCGCCGCCGACATTCTTGCGGCCTTCGGCGACGATCGAGAGGAATGTGGCGTAATCCATGGTTTTCAGGCTGTTGACCAAAGCCGGCGCATAGCTCGAACCTGTCGCGTCCTGTCCGTGGCAGACATGGCAATCGGAATGATACCGGCGGTAGCCGCTGAACGTGTACCAATCGACGGTTCCGTTTTCGATCTTGTAGGTCGGATTTCCATCCGCATCCAAATACTTGCCGCCTTCTTCCTTTACCGCCTTGGCTTTTTCCATGCTGTCGTCGGCCCGGGCGAGGCTCGAGCTTGCCAGAGGCAACAGAGCCAGCACGAAAGCCGAAATTACAATGCGAACGGACATTCAAACGCTTCCTTCATTTGCCAATGGACACGGTTTTGCTGTCGCGACCGGCATTGATCGGTGTTTTTGGGTGCGTAACCGAATCGAGAGCCCGGCCATGGCTTCCGGATGTCCGGGCTCTCGTTCTTCAAGCCTTTGGTCTCACAAGACCTGAGGCATGCTCAAGGTTCCCAGCGCATCAATCCGGGAGACCGAAGACGGTGAGCTGACCGCCCAGCGTCGTGTAGTCGGCAAGTGCCGCGTAGCCGCCGACGGCACCCAGGCCAGCTGTACCAACGACAGCGGCTTGGTCGCCTTGCGCGCGGCCCTGATCGACGGCGCCATGCCAGGCAGCGGCGTTGTCAGGCGAAAGCAGGCCGCCTGCCAGGCCGATACCAGCCCATCCACCGACGCCCGACAGAACGGCGATATACTGCTTGCCGCCCTGCTCGTAGGTCGTGATGTTGCCGATGATGCCGGACGGGGTCTTGAACTTGTAGAGTTCCTTGCCGTCCTTATCGACCGCCTTGATGTAGCCTTCGAGTGTACCGTAGAAGACGACGTCGCCATCTGTCGCCAACGCGCCCGACCACACCGAGAACTGCTCGGGCTTCGACCAGACGATCTCGCCCTTGGCCGCATCCCAGGCAATGAAGTTGCCCATGTTGCCGTCGCCGCCAGGTGCGGGATACATCGACACGGTGGCGCCAACATAAGGCTGACCGGCGGTGTAGCTCACCTTGTAAGGCTCATAGTCCATGCAGACATGGTTGGTCGGGACATAGAACAGCCCGGTCTTCGGCGAATAGGCCGCCGGCTGCTGGTCCTTCGTTCCAAGCGCCGCCGGGCAGATGCCCGTCGAGTTGGTGTCTTCGCCGTTCTGCTGGGTCGAATATTTCGCCACGACCTGCGGGCGACCATACTGTTCGCTCTTGGGGTCCATGACGACTTCGGTCGCCCAGTTCACGGCCGGATCGTATTTCTTGGCGACGAGAAGGTCGCCGGTGGCGCGATCCATGGTGTAGGCAAAACCATTGCGATCGAAATGCACCAGCACGTCGTGCTTGGCGCCGTTGACCTCCATGCCATCGACGAGGATCATCTCGTTGATGCCG
This sequence comes from Mesorhizobium sp. M7A.F.Ca.US.006.04.2.1, assembly GCF_004022915.1. NCBI lineage: Bacteria > Pseudomonadati > Pseudomonadota > Alphaproteobacteria > Hyphomicrobiales > Phyllobacteriaceae > Mesorhizobium > Mesorhizobium sp. M7A.F.Ca.US.006.04.2.1. The sequence continues at coordinate 2,910 of NZ_RZQA01000502.1, read as the reverse complement.
TCATAGTCCCATTCGTCATGCGGGGTCATCTGGTAGAGCCATTTGGCAACACCAGTATCCGCATCGCGGGCCATGATCGTCATCGACCAGCGATTGTCGCCGGGGCGTTGGACCGGGTTCCACGTCGAGGGATTGCCGGTGCCATAATAGACCAGGTTCAGCTTGGGATCATAGGAATACCATCCCCATGTCGTGCCGCCGCCGGTCTTCCACTGCTCGCCTTCCCAGGTGTTCGTGCCGGAATCCTTGCCAACCGGCTTGCCGAGTTGCGTGGTCTTCTCGGGATCGATCAGGGTGTCTGCGTCCGGACCTTCCGAATAGGCTTTCCAGGCGAGTTTGCCATCTTTCAGATTGTAGGCGGCCAGCCAGCCGCGAACGCCGAATTCGGCGCCGGAGACGCCGATGAGCACCTTGTCCTTGACGACGACGGGGGCAGCCGTACCGGATTCGCCTTTGCCGCCATCGGTCTGGTCGCCGTTCTTGACCGACCAGACGACCTTGCCAGTCTTCGCGTCGAGGGCGACGACTGTGGTGTCGGCCTGATTGAGAATGATCTTGCCGTCACCATAGGCAACGCCACGGTTGACCGTATCGCAACACATGATCGGAATGACGTTGGGATCCTGCTTGGGTTCGTACTTCCAAAGGATCTTCCCGTCATTCTTGAGATCGAGCGCAAAGACATTGTTCGGGAAAGGCGTGTGGACATACATCACATCGCCGATGATAAGCGGTCCACCCTCGTGGCCTCGTAGCACGCCGGTGGAAAAGGTCCACTTGACCTGCAGGTTCTTCACATTGTCCGCAGTAATCTGGTTGAGTTTGGAATAGCGGGTGTTGGCGTAGTCACCCGTCTGCATTGCCCAGTTCTTCGAATCCGAAGCCAGCTTTGCAAGGTCCTCGTTAGCCGACGCCGTATAGGCCGCGCCGAGCGACAGAAACGCCGCAGTGGTTAGAATATAGGTAGCTTTCGTAAGTACACGCATCCGAATTCCTCCCGAGGTTCATAGTGATGAATCATTTGCTGAGCCCACAAGGGCTTGCCCAAGCGATTCACGGGGGGGAAATATTTCCGGCAGCGTGTCACGACCTAAGCCAGATGTGCAGAGGGCACCGTTACTGCCCACCTCACCTTGGCCTACGAAAGACTGTCGCCGCTCCCTAATGACGGTGACGCCCTTGAAGCCGGAAACAGGGTGAGGCTATGTCATCGTAAAAGGCTAGGCAAGCAAAAAAGCCTGCTGGTGTTTTTGCACCGCAATATCGTAAATGATGCGGTGCAATATAAGAAAATAAGCAGGACGGTATTTGTTAGATAAAGTATTTATGACCGCGAAATAACGATGGGGCACATAAAATTTAGTTATTTGTTGATTTTTACATTTCGCCTAAGCTTTGATTTTATTTGGAGGTATTCGCTTCGATGTCTCGGCATGGTCATGCGCGTGCTCCATTGGGAATCGATAGTGGGCCAAGCATGAGATGATCGTTGGAGTCGGGGCGTGGAGCAGGCCACGGAGCCGCCATGCGGAACCACGGTCGACAAGCCCCGCATTCCTCCTTTGGTCGCATACGGAAGCCATGGGCGCTTGACTGACTCTGCTGCACGTTGCCAACTGCCACGGTGATCCCGACTGGGCGCATCGCGCCTAGGCTAACCGGAGGTTTTCCCGTGATCAGATATGTTGGATTTTCGACTTTGCCGCTGCTCCTTGCCGGGCCGCTGGCCTTCGCAAACCCGGCGGGCGCCGCGGGTGATTACCCGACAGCAACGATCGCCGACTACGTGCTCGGCTGCATGCAGACGAACGGCCAGACACGTCAGGCGCTGGAAAGCTGTTCCTGCTCGATCGACGTCATCGCCTCGATCCTTCCCTACGACCACTATGAGAGAGCCGAGACTTTCAAGAGCATGTCTTTGACCACAGGCGAAAGCGCGGGGCTGTTTCGCGAAAGCGCACCGGCGAAGGCAGCCCGTACCGAATTGAAGCGCGCGCAGTCGGAAGCCGACGTGCGCTGCTTTTAGAGCCTGCTCCATCCGGAAGCCGGATGGAGCTTCGTCCTCTGCCTGGGCGTGATCTTCCCGAACGAGCTCCATTTTCGGGATCAAGTGGCAAGCACCGGCAGTCCAGCGCAAGATATCGAGACTTCAGAGTCCCGCTGTCTCGAGCGGCCACTGATTGCGAAATGTTTTGCCGTCCGTATCGATCGCTTCAACCTGGATTTCGCCCTTGCCGTGCACGGTGAAATCGAATCGGAAGTTGGGATCTTCCGAAATCGATATTCCACCTTCCATGGAGAGGATCGGCCGGCCGGCTTGGGAGATCGACAGTTTCTGGACAAAATGCGCCGGTATGAAATATTGGGTCAGCGGATCCCGCTGCAGCCCCGAATTGTTAGGGTGCCGGATCATCAACTGCAGTTCCTCGGTCTTGGTCATCGTCTCTTTGGGCGGGAACTGGCGCAGCTTCATCTGACCCATTGTCGCGTTGGCCTCGTCCTGGTTCTTGACCGCAGGGGCGGAGCAGCCACCTGACGCCTTGACGAAGGTCTGTACCATATGGAGTTGACCACCCTGCGTCTCAGCGATGGCACGCAGATAGGAATAGTCGTTGACGCGCACGCGCGTCGACAGATGCGTCACGCCGGCATCCTTGCCGAGCTGGAACGTTGCCGCCACCGGTGCAGGGTTCGCGTCGATGATCAAGGTAACGGATTTGATGCCGTCTGGCGCCTTGGCTGGATCGAGATAGATGTCGACGGGCACGATGGCGGCATCCTGCGCCCGCTTTGGTGCTTCGATCCTGACGACGCCGGTATCGACCAGAATTGCCCGATCGCCGAACACGTCGCCCTTCAAGTCATGCCAGATTCTATCCGAGGACGCGGTTGTTTGCTGTGCGTTGGCGG
>NZ_RZQA01000501.1:0-4850 GCF_004022915.1 Mesorhizobium sp. M7A.F.Ca.US.006.04.2.1 | reverse complement strand
CGCGACAGGCTTGTGGCGAGGGTGGCAAAAATCCCGCCGGCGCCGCAGTTTCTCGCCTCGATGGTGGCCGGCACCGTAATCGATCCGTTCAAGCGGATAGGACTGGTCGAAGCGCGGTGGCCGGATCGTTTTGGCCAATGAGGCTCGAAAGGTACGATCCCTTTGCCCGCAGGAAGGTATGCAGGCGCTGTGGGTAGTCCGGCGCCACGGCTTGCCTGATCGACGGGCGTTCACTCAAAGCCTGGCGCCAGGCGCGGACGAGGGGCTTACGGTCAAGAATGCCGAAATCACCGATCCGGTCGAAGACATCGAGATAGCGGAAGACCGGACCGTAAACGGCGTCGACCAGCGAAAAGTGCTTGCTGGCGAACCAGGGGCCGCCAGGCTCGTCCGCCAGCTCGGCTTCGAGACGGTCGAACATGGCGGACAGCGCGCTGGATTCGTCAAGGAAGCCGGCCTCGGTCGATGTTGAATAGAACCGGCCGATGGCATTGAGGGTTGCCGAACCGAACTCGATCCAGGCGCGATGCCGGGCGCGGGCATAGGGATCGGCAGGGTGGAGGGGATTGGCCTGCGTCTCTTCGAGGAATTCGAGGATGACGGCCGATTCGAAGATCACCGTTTCCTCGCCATTTCGCTGCACGCGCAGCAGCGGCACCTTGCCGAGCGGCGAGATCGCCTTGAACCAGTCCGGCTTGTTGGCGAGGTCGATATCGACGCGTTCGAACGGCACGCCCTTTTCGGTGAGCGAAATCGCGGCGCGCTGCACATAGGGGCAGAGGTGATGGCTGACGAGAATGAGCTTGTCGGCGCGTTTGCAGATTTCGTGTTTCATCGGATTGGCTTTCCCTGATTAATGCAATTGCATCTATGTAGATGCATATGCATTGATCGTCAAGCTTGATGCAATTGCATCTATCGTCTAAGGTGCGCCATGACCGAGAAAGCCGCGCCTTCGCCCGAAGCCATCAAGGCCTGGGCTCGCCTGATGCGCGTATCGCGCCAGTTGATGGAGAGCGCCGAAGAGGCGTTGAAGGCCGCCGGTCTGCCCCCACTTGCCTGGTACGACGTGCTGCATGAACTCGCCGAGGCGGGCGAGGGCGGGCTGCGGCCGTTCCAGCTCATCGAGCACACGCTGTTCGCGCAATACAACATTTCGCGCCTGCTGACCCGGCTCGAGGCCGATGGGCTCGTCGAGAAACTGCCGGTGGCCGATGACGGCCGTGGCCAGACCATCCGCATCGCGGCCAAGGGGCGAGAGACACGCCGCCAGATGTGGGCTGTCTACGGACGCTCGATCGCCGAACTGGTTGGCGCCAAACTGTCGGCGGATGAGCTGACCATGGTCTCGGCACTGCTTGGACGGTTGCGCCATCCGCCAGCCAGCGATTAAGCGAGCCTGTCGCGCCAGCGCCTGTCCATTTTGCAGATATTTTGCTCTCGTCCTCTTGCGCACGGCCTCGGATCGCGCAATATGCAGAACCGTAACGTACGGTACGGCTTATCGGGAATGCCGACCTTTCGAGAGAAGAGCGTGTTGCACATCGTGCCTGACATCGACACCAGCGAAGCGCTGACAGAGCGGCAGAAGGCCGTGCTCGACGCGGCGTTGCGGCTGCTGGTCGAAGAGGGCGACCAGCTGACCATGACCGCCGTGGCGCGCCGCGCCAGCTGTTCCAAGGAAACGCTCTACAAATGGTTCGGCGACCGCGACGGGCTGCTGACGGCGACGGTGCAATGGCAGGCCTCTAAAGTGCGGGTGGCACCGGTCGACCGCAAGGGGCTCGATCTTGCCTCGCTGACCGCGAGCCTCGAGCGCTTCGCCTCGGATTGGCTCAAGGTGATTTCCAGCGACACGTCGATCGCGCTCAATCGGGTGGCGGTCAGCCATGCGGGCTCCGGCAAGGACAATCTCGGCGCCGTGGTGCTGGAGAACGGCCGCTTCGCATTGGCCAAGCGGCTGAAGCCGGTGCTCGAGGCCGGCCGACGGACCGGGCTTTTGGATTTCGCGGATGCCGAGACGGCGTTCCGCACCTTTTTCGGGCTGGTCGCCCGCGATGTGCAGATCCGTCTGCTGCTCGGCGACCGGCTGGAATTGACTGAGGCGGCGATCGGCGGCGATGCCGCGCGGGCGACGCAGCAGTTTCTCGCTCTTCATGGAGCAACAACCGGCCGCAAGGCCCTAGAGCCGGATGATTTCAGGTCAAGTCGACCTGAAATCTGAATCCGTCTCTAAATCAAGAAGATAGAGCATGATGTCGTCCGAAAACCGCTTCACACTTTTCGGCATCATGCTCTGATTTATAAACGGGAAGGAAGACAAAATGCGCGTCTATTACGATCGTGATGCCGATCTCAATCTGATCAAGGGCAAGAAGGTCGCCATCATCGGCTATGGCAGCCAGGGCAGGGCGCATGCGCTCAACCTCAAGGATTCCGGCGCCAAGGAGATCGCCATCGGCCTCAAGGCCGGCTCGGCAACCGCCAAGAAGGTCGAGGCCGACGGTCTCAAGGTGATGAGCGTGGCGGACGCGGCCAAATGGGCCGACCTGATGATGATGGCAACGCCGGACGAACTGCAGGCCGACATCTACAAGAACGAGATCGCCCCGAACATCCGCGATGGTGCCGCGATCGCCTTCGCGCACGGCCTCAACGTGCATTTCGGCCTGATCGAGCCGAAGTCGACGGTCGACGTCGTCATGATCGCGCCGAAGGGTCCCGGCCACACGGTGCGCGGCGAATACCAGAAGGGCGGCGGCGTGCCGTGCCTGGTCGCCGTCAACCAGGATGCCTCGGGCAATGCGCTCGACCTGGCACTGTCCTACGCCTGCGGCGTCGGCGGCGGCCGTTCGGGCATCATCGAGACCAATTTCCGCGAGGAATGCGAGACCGATCTGTTCGGCGAGCAGGTCGTGCTGTGCGGCGGCTTGGTCGAGCTGATCCGGGCCGGTTTCGAGACGCTGGTGGAAGCCGGCTACGCGCCTGAGATGGCCTATTTCGAGTGCCTCCACGAGGTCAAGCTGATCGTCGACCTGATCTATGAAGGCGGCATCGCCAACATGAACTACTCGATTTCGAACACCGCCGAATGGGGCGAATATGTCTCGGGTCCGCGCATCATCACCGCCGAGACCAAGGCCGAGATGAAGCGCGTGCTGAAGGACATCCAGACCGGCAAATTCACCTCGGAGTGGATGCAGGAGTACCGCGCCGGCATGTCCCGCTTCAAGGGCATCCGCCGCAACAATGACAGCCACCAGATCGAGGAAGTCGGCGCCAAGCTGCGCGCGATGATGCCGTGGATTTCCAAAAACAAGCTGGTCGACAAGGCGAAGAACTGAGCGAAATCCACAAGCGCTCGAAAATAGCAGCTTCCATGAACAAGAAACGGCGCCACGTGGCGCCGTTTTTTCATTCTGTCGGTCAGCTCAGCTACAGGGCCAGCCCATCAATAGGGTGAGTAGCACTGCTGGCGCGGGCCGTTGTAGGGCTGGAACGTGTTGTCGTAGGCCCGGTACGACCGGTAGCGGTTGTAGCACCATTGGACATGGGCGCTCGAAAGCCGTCCCGCGCGGTAGTAGCGGCGCGGCGCCGGCCGGTCATAGTAGTCGTAGTTGTTGTACATGCTGCCGAGGCCAAGCCCCAGGCCAAGGCCCAGGATCGCGGCACTCGCGCCATCATCGTAGTAACGGCCGCCGCGATAGTGATGGCGACCATGGCGCCAACGCCAGTTGTCTCCACCATTCCAGTGACCGCCGCCGCCGTGCCAGTGCCGACGGCCGCCGTCCCAATTGCCCGACCGGCGCCATCTCCAATTGTCGTTGTTGAACTGACGGTTGTTGTTGCCGCCCGCCCAGCTGTCGCGGACCGGCGTGACATTCGGCGCCGCGGTGCTGGTGGGAATCGACAGGTCCGGTTGCATGATCGGGCCGGCGGCGGACGGTGCCGTGACGCCGGAGAGGATACCCAGGGCTAGCAGCCCCGATTTGACCGTGGAAGAAAAGAGCGAATTCATTGCACTCTCCAAGAGTTACAGGCCCCACGCCCACCCGAGGAATGGGGCAACAATGGATGTTTGCATCTGAACGGCGGATGAACGGAAAGGTTCCGTCAACCATGACGCGAACGCACCCAGGACCAATCGATCTCAGATGGTGGTCCTGCGCGCTTGTTTTCCGAAGCACTTGCGGGCAAAGGTCATGGCATGTCGCTGCGCCTTGCCACCTTCAATGTCGAGAACCTGATGAACAGGTTCGATTATTCCGGCTATCGCAACCAGCTCAACGAGGATCGAACGCTGGCGCTGTTCGATATCCAGAGCGAGGCGGAATACAGGATGCTGGAGCAGGCCCGCGCCATCGCCCAATCCGACGACACGCGCCAGCTGACGGCGCTGGCAATCGCTGCCACCCGGGCCGACATCATCTGCATGCAGGAGGTCGACAACATCGAGGCGCTGAAGGCCTTCGAATATGGCTATCTGTTCAAGATGGTGGGGCAGGGCTACCGGCAGAAATACACCACATCGGGCAATGATTCACGCGGCATCGACGTTGCCGTGATGATGCGCAATGAGACCGCCCAGGGCCAGCCGATCGAATTCGTGCGCATGACCAGCCACGCCTATGTCACCTACGAGCAGTTCGGGCTGCACACGCCGGAACTCGAGGCACTGGGCAATCAGGCCAATGAGCGCATTTTCCGGCGCGACTGCCTGGAGATCGACGTCACCGTGGGCGGCGTGCCGCTGACGCTCTATCTCGTGCATTTCAAGTCGATGGGTTCGCCGCGCAACGGGCTCGACGGGCGCGAGGCGACGATGCCGGTGCGCATCGCGGAGGCGCAGG